>JABWBJ010000036.1 GCA_013360595.1 Gemmatimonadaceae bacterium
GGCGCCATGGAGGATGCCGAGCGCGACGACGACCGCGAACGCGAGCCGCAGCAGCACCTCGCTCATCAGCAGCGCGGCGTAGATCGAGAACCGACCCTTGCCGGCGAGATAGCCACGGGCGTAGTAGGCGAGCGCGAACCCGGCCAGCGCGACCAGCATCGCCCAGTACAGGCCCGGCTCGTTGCTGAACAGGCGCTCCTCGAGCGGTCCGCGGAGGGCGAGCAGGACCACGATCGTGGCCACGCAAACCGCGAGCTGGATGACGCCGGCCGTGCGCAGCGCATCGCCGGTCGGCGCCGCGACGTGATCGCGCTCGGCGAGCGTACGGGCGAGGAGCTGCTCGATCGGCCGGTAGAGGGTCGAGGCGACGATGAAGACGATCGACCAGAGGACGACGATCTCGCCGTAGAGCTCGTCGCTGAGGCTGTGCGAGGCGAGGATGAAGAAGACGTAGGTGAGGACCCCGCCGATGCCGAGCGCGAGCGTGAGCCCGGCGTGCTGCGAGATCCAGGCAGCCCCGAGCGCGACGAACATCACCGCCAGCGTGAAGACCTCGCGCACGCGGCTGTGCGCGATTTCCTGGAACAGCGGCCGCATGAGCCAGCGCCCGGCCGCCAGCACGACGAAGACGGCGAGGATGCCGCCGGCCACCGCAGCCGTGCTGCCGAGAATCGAGAACTCCTCGCCCCCGCTCGCCACCGCGGAAGCGAGCGCGAGAAAGGGCACGAAAGCGAGATCCTGGAAGAGCAGGATGCTGAAGGCGAGCCGGCCGTGCGTGCGGTTGAGCTCCGCGCGATCGGTGAGCTCGTGGACGACGATGGGCGTCGAGCTCATGGTGATCGCCCCGCCCACCACGATCGCCAGGAACCAGGGCAGACCGAAGAGGTGCGCGAGCAGTGCGAAGCCGCCTGCCGTCGCCACGACCTGCGTGGCACCGAGACCGAAGACCTCGCGGCGCATCGCGAGCATGCGCGGCAGCGAGAACTCGAGCCCGAGCGTGAAGAGCAGGAAGACGATCCCGAGCTCCGCTGCGAGCCGCGTGGTGTCGGTGCCCGAGAAGAACCCCAGGGCATGCGGCCCGATGGCCATGCCGACGAAGAGATACCCGAGGAGTGCCGGAAGCCCGAGGCGGCGCGCGAGCGTCACCACCAGCACGGTGGCGGCGAGCAGCAGCAGGGCTTGTGAAAGTGGCTCGTCGATCATCCCGACGAGAGCTTAGCTCAGTGCGCGCTCGCTTTCTCGGCGCCGATTCCGGTGTTCGCCCGCACCGCGAGCTCGGCGAACTTCGCTTCGGCATCGGGCAGCGCCCGGCCGAAAAGTGTGCCGATCACGGCGCCCGCGAAGCCGAGCGGGATGCTGAGAATCCCGGGATTCTTCAGCGGAAAGAGCGGCTCGTGCTGAATGAGCGCTCCGGGCGCCGTGCCCATGACGCTCGGGCTCAGCGCGATCAGCACGATGGAGCTGACGAGGCCCACGCCGATCCCCCAGCAAGCGCCCGCGGTGTTGAAGCGCCGCCAGAAGATGGAAAGCACGATCACCGGCAGATTCGCGCTCGCCGCAACCGCGAAGGCGAGGCCGACCAGAAAAGCCACGTTCGCATTCTGGAGGCGAATGGCGAGCGCGATGGAGAGCGCGCCCACGACGAAGGCGGTGATGCGCGCAATGCGCACTTCCTCGTCCTCGCGCCGCTCGCGCCCGTGGTGCAGCACGTTGGTGTAGAAGTCGTGCGCGAAACTGGTGCTGGCGCTGATGGTGAGCCCGGCGACCACGGCGAGAATGGTGGCGAAGGCCACCGCGCTGATGAAGGCAAAGAACACCTCGCCGCCCAGCGCCTGCGCGAGGAGCGGCGCGCTCATGTTCTCGGAGGTGATGCGGCCGGGCGTGAGAATCGTGGCCGCGCCGAAACCGAGGAACGTCGTCATCACGTAGAAAAGCCCGATGATCACCATCGCCCACATGACCGACACGCGTGCCGTGCGCGCATCAGGCACGGTGTAGAAGCGCACCAGGATGTGCGGCAGCCCGGCCGTGCCGAAGATCAACGCGAGCCCAAGCGAGACGAGCTCGAGCGGGCCGTACGGGGGCCGGTAGCGCAGGCCCGGAGTGAGGAAGTCGCGGGTCACGGTCACGCCCTGCTCGGTGTAGGTCACCTGGCCGATCGCGTCGAAGAAGCGCACCAGGCTGCCGTCGAACCGGGCCAGCACCAGGATCGAGATCAGGAGCGTGCCGCCCATGAGGAGGACCGCCTTGACGATCTGGACCCAGGTCGTGGCGATCATCCCGCCGAACAGCACGTACAGGATCATCACCGCGCCGACCAGCACGATGGCCGTCTCGTAGGTGAGTCCGAACATGAGCCGGATGAGGCCACCGGCGCCCACCATCTGCGCGATCAGATAGAACGTGACGGTCGCCAGCGTCCCGATGGCCGCGGCGATCCGGACCGGGGCCTGTCGCAGCCGCGACGCCACCACGTCGGCAAACGTGTACTTCCCGAGGTTCCTGAGCGGCTCGGCGATCAGGAACAGCACCACCGGCCAGCCGACGAGCCAGCCGGTGGAGTAGATCAGGCCGTCGAAGCCGGTGGTCGAGACGAGGCCGGCGATGCCCAGGAAACTGGCCGCGCTCATGTAGTCGCCGGCGAGCGCGAAGCCGTTCTGGCCGGCGCTGATGGTGCGGCCGGCGGCGTAGAACTCTTCGGTGGTGCGCGTGCGGCGCGCGGCCCAGTACGTGATGCCGAGGGTGACGGCGATGAAGCCGAAGAAGAAGGCCATCGCCACGGTGTTGGGTTCGCCGAGGCGGGTGGCCTGCGCGGCGGCGGCCGGGGCCTGAATCACGGGCGGCCTCCGGCGCGGAGGTCGTGCAGGGCGCGGTCGTAGTGCGTATTGGCCCACCGGACGTAGACCAGCGTGAGGATCCAGGAGAGGACGATGACCAGGGCGCCGAGGAGGATCCCGAGGCTCAGGCCCGGCGCGACGAGCCTCGCCAGCAGCGGCTTGTTGTAGGCGACGAGGAGGATGAAGCCGAAGTAGACCGCGACCATGGCCGCGGTGAGCGCGATGGCGATGCGCCAGCGGCGGCGGGCGAGGTCGTGGAAGGCGGCGTCGAGGTTGGACATGCGGGGCGTGGTGGGTTGGCCAGGCCCCAACGTGTCCTCTCACCCGGGACTCGGCAACCCGCCGGCCGCGGGCTTACGTGCGGAACGGCTTTCCGCTACGGCCTCGTTCCGTCGGTTTCTGACTCGCGACCGCCTCGCGTCACTGGCGGCCACGGGTGGCGACTTACCCGCTCCAGGTCGTCCTGGTCACGGACAAGGACGTAGAGCGCATCTCGCCCGGGTGCCAGCAGGATCGTGTTCCCGGGTACAACAAGGCGACCAGTCAGCATTCCGTTGCGGTCAATGAGGTCGTACACGACCTCGTTGGACCTCCCATCCGCAGTGCGACGAACCGCGAGGCGCCCATCGGGCAATGCGAGCAGGGCGTCCCCAAGGAATGGCGGAAGGAAGCGAGGCCAGGATGGAAAGTCCCCTGGCGCGAAGAGGTCCGGCGACCGTGGCCACTCCCGGCTGACTGCCGCGCGACGCTGTGCTTCGTCCACGGGAACGCGAACAAACGGCAGCGGTGATCCTCGTTGCCACGTCCCCACGGGTGATCGCCAGTCAACGCGATAGGGCTCCTGCCAGGCGACGGCGATCCACCCGTCCGGGAACAGAAGCGCCTGATCATCGCCGGCCAGGATTGCGCGAAGCTCGAACCACGCACCCACGCCCTTGCCAGGGTCAGGGCCCAGGCGTCGTTGTACTCTGCGCACGCCACGGAATGCGCCGCGAAGGCGGACGATCGTGTCGGTTCGCTGAATGGCGCGAACAGAGCCAGCGAGCGCGCGCTGATGCCGGACAACCAGCACCGACTCCGCGTTCTGAGGGATCTGATTGACCTGAACGCCGGCCTGAGCGCCATAACGGATGGGAACAAGTTCAAGCACGCCGCCGCTGGTGTCAGCACCCGCCAGGCGCGGGCCGTACCACCCCACACGCCAGGTTGGATGTGACCGCACGAATCTGGCACCGGCGAGAATGCTCCACCGGGCGTTCTGTTGGTCGTCGACGAGACTGGAATCTCCGCCAAGCGCGAGAATGCTTCTGACTTCCCGGAACTCTCCGGGGCCTGATCCCGTGCGGCCGACGGGAGTAACGACACCCGACTGGAAGTCAGCGAGCAACGGCACCGCCGAGTCGCGCGTCGCCATGAGGGCCCGTCCGTCAGGAAGCTCTCTGATCGCGAGCACACGATTGTAGCTCTGCGACAGTCGGCTGGTCGCTGGGGGCAGGACATGGGTGCGGGCGCCTGCCTGGAAGTCGAGCACGGGCCTTTCGAGGAGAACCATCCCGAGCACTGACGCAGTGAGCAGGCGAACGAGTACCAGCCGCACGAGAGTTAGGCGATCCTAGTCGCGATTCCAAAGGCGAGCGATGATCCATCGGCGCCTCTGGAATGGGCTGGTTCCGGCAAGCACGTCCGACACGACCCTTCGAAACTGCGTGTCAGGCGGAGTCGTCGGAAACCGCCACCCGTTGACGATGACCGTCGGCGTCCCTGCGACTTGGATGGACTGCCCCAGCGCCAATCCGCGCATGACCATCGAATCTGCGCCCGTGTCCGAAAAGCACATCCGGAAACGGGTCGTGTCAGTCACTCCGGCTTCGAAGGCGTATGACTCCAGCGTCTTGTGACCAAGAGAATCCTGCTTCGCGAACACCACGTCCAGGAATGACGAGAAGGCGCCTTGGGATTCTGCGCACTGGGCAGCCTTGGCAGCGTCCGGTGCGTATTGGTGGCCACTGAGTGGAAAGTGAACGAATGTGAACGCGATCCTTGCACCATGCTCTCGAACGGACGCCATTAGGCTGTGGTGAAACTGCTTGCAGAATGGACACTGGAGGTCGGAGAAGACCACGACCTGCACAGGAGCGAGCCGCGAGCCGACGAGGACTCCCTGACCCACGAGCTCCCCCCAGCCGGATAGAAAGACCGGATCGTCCGATACCGATGGCCGCCTGCCTGGAGCCGGATTCTCAAAGAATGTCCGTTGCACCAGTGAGACGGCCATCGCCACCGCGGAGGCTGTGAGTATGATGGACAGTGCTTTTTCGAGTCGACCACTCATCACGGGGTGCCACGTCTACAGAGTTCGTTCGGACAGTCCGGTCCCTAGAGGGCAGCGTCACTGATCCGGCGATGATCCACAGTAGACCAAGACTTGGTTGCCACTGCACTGGAACAGTGGGCCGCAATTGGAGTTCTCCAAGGTAGTGTCACAGCCGTGCGTATGACACCAATCAAGGCGATCCTCCGGACAGAACGATACGCACTCAACGAATGGGCAGGCGAACATCGTAGCGGCTGGCACGTCAGTCGCGAGCCCAAGCGAACCCATGATGCTGGCGCCTAAGGCTGACAGGAGAAACCGCGTCGTCATCTGTTGCCCTCCAAGCTCAGTGGACTAAAACGTGCGAAGAAGCCGATCTTGTTGTTCCTCGCGAATCAGGCCACCACACAAGCGCCTTGACGCGGACTCTCACCGGTGCTTGCCGGTCAGTTGGTGTGACGATCATGAACCCGCCGGCCTCCTCACCGACAGGATACTACCCCCCAGGCCCACACGCCACCTCGTCCCTGAAAGGCCAAGCGTGTTTTCGAAAGACACGCCGCGCCTCCGATGCAAGGACGACCACATTTGGCAAGGCGCCCGCCGAATGGCGGCGTGAGTCACCTGGCACAGTGGACGACGCCTCTGCAGCAGCGTATGATGTGCCCGCCACCGTTCCACTCACGGAGCCACGAGCATCATGTCTCAGGGCCATGAGTCGAGGCGAGGTCGATCCATGTCGGCTCCTGTACGCAGCCCCAGGGCACCGTGGAACAGCCGCGACATCATGCTCGACGTGAGTTGCGCAGCGCTGCTCCGCGAACCGCTCGCTGCTTACTCCGGTGAACCGCCCCACGTGGCGGCGCTCACCGAACAATGGGTTCTGCATGAACCTGCCGGAGAGCAATGGCAGGTCGCCGTCGTCGGTGCCGCCAATGCTACGGGCTGGCCCACCGCGCCGCTGGTCGCTGCCCTGCGCCGCCGGTGTCCCGCCGGTATGATCGTCGTCGCCTCGTCGGATGCCGTCGTTCAGTCAACGGTGGCGGACTTCGCCCGCGCCGGTGCCGACAGGGTGGTCACGATCACCACCGACGCCCACGTTCAGCGCGTGCTGGAACTCGCGAGACGTCGTGTTCTTGCCCCAGCTCCCGCAGCTACCCTTCTGAGACTCCAGAGCCTCGTCGCCCCGTGGGGTGTCCTTGCTCTGGCGACACACTGCGTCCGCAACTCCTCATTCCACTGGGGCATTCAGCGTCTGGCGGAGTTCTTCGGCAGGACGCCTCAGGCCCTGAACGCCGAACTCCGCCGGCACGATCTGCCCTCCATCGGTCTCCTCCAGCGCTACGGGCTGGCACTCCACGCGCAGGAGCTCGAGGAACGCGGCATCAGCGGGCGTTCGGAGATCGCCTTCCGGCTCGGGCTCCCCGACTCCAAATCCCTTCAGGCGCGCAGGCGACGGATCGAGCAGAGCCAGCTGCATACGGTCCTCGCCGAAAGAGGAAGACAGACAGACAGGCAGACAGGCAGAGAGAGAGAGAGAGACCGTCGCCTCGCGGCACGATAGTAGATCAGTGAAACCGAGACGACACCCGGCTGAATCGCCCCCGTCGCGTTCGGTCGAGACTCTTGCGCGCTCGCCATTTGAACGCATAGGCGCCCATTCCTCGCTAGGACCAGTCGCCACTCCCCACTGCGCTCGGCGCTTACAGCACGACCTCAGCGCCGCCCTCCAGAGAGGCTCGTATCCCTCTTCCTGAGAAGCTCGTATCCCTTACGGTACAACACATCACCGCGAGGAAGTGCATGGCCGCTGTGCGAGGCAGAGTAAAGCAGTAATCAGTTCCGCCTGCTTGTCTGCGCCTCAATGCCATCGGCCATCGCGTTCAGCTCCGTCAACTGCGCAGCCGTGAGTGGAACCTGGGCGACAATGAAGTCCCGTGAACATGGTAGGCCGATCCGAATGACACCTCGGACTCGATCGAGAATCACCCTGTGACCGAACTGCGCCAGGATCTTCGACGTCGCCGCCGTCTCATTAATGGCGACACGCTTCGCAAGGGAAAGAACCGCCTGGTTCTCGGTGAGTTGCCTCACCTGATCCACAGTGAGGTCAGCGTTGTCGTCCGAGGAGCCACCGGACCCGCATGCTGGATGGGTTCTGTTGTCGCACGGAATGTCGCCGAAGCAGGGATGATCCCCCGATCCATTCTTGTCTTTGGTATAGGGAGACTGTTCATGGAACTCGTGTCCGGCTCCAACGCCGGGTTCAGTGCATTCGTGGCAGTGACCGCAGTCTGGGTTGGCCAACGCCATGAAGGGCATATGAGGAGCCGTCGGCTGAACATCAGCAGTCAGACTCAGCAGAAGGATCACCGGAGCGATAGACGCGAGCACGTTTCTGAACATGACTCCCTCCTTCATGATGGTTAGTGCCGATCCTGCCGGCCTTCGTAATCGAGCCTGATCGTATACAACTCAACCTGGAGAAGGCCGCCCTGGTCTTCGTGTACGCGGAAGTACCGGCCAGGAGCGACAAACTGGATCCAGGCGTCATCGAGCCGGAGACTTGCCGCCACTCGTCGGCGACGCACGTCCACCGCTTCAATGATGATGTCAAACGCTCGGGATCGATCTTCAATCGTCGGGCGCATCGAAGATTCCCCGCGACCTGCAGGAGTCCAGCGAACACCTGACGGCCAGTTTCGATCGACAACTCGTATCGCCACCCAGATCAGGCCTGAAGCGTCTTCCACGAGCGAAATCACTTGCGGGCTTGGCGTATCGCCATCCCGAGTGAACCCGAAGCGCGGGCTGGGAGTGCGCGGAAACCAGGGTGCACGACGGGTGATCGACTCGCGGAGTGTGCCGTTGGCCGACCACTTCTCCAGCCGGTACTCTCCGTGAACGGGGATCGCCCAGAAGCCCCCGCCCTGGGCCGGCGTCACCAATCGTCCGAGCGGCAAGGTGACGCCGGGGAGAATCGGTCCGGATGGAGCACCAAACGATCGCACGTAGTTGCCCGTTCGATCGAGCAGGTGATACGGGTGCCCGAAGCGCGCGGCATCGTGGAACTCCGCAGCCGCCACGATCTGGCCCGGTGTCACCACGGCGATCGAGGACACCCCATCGGGCATCGGCGCCGATCGCAAGTAACGCCAGTCCGGACCGAAGAACGACAGGCGCTGAAGCCGCCGGTCAAGAAACAGAACCGTGTCCGACCCGTCCGCTACCACCAGGTCAGTCGATTCGAACTCGCCGGGGCCGGAGCCTTGTTTCGACAGCACTCGCCGCAGTTCACCTGTGGAGTCGAAGACCAGCGGTGGACCATCGCCTCCCCGCGCGACGACGATGGCGCGGGATCGCGTCGTCGCGATGCTCGACGGTGTTCTGATGATCTCCTGGTCCCCGGACGCTGGGCGAAGTGTTGCCCACAGCGCCGTTCGGATCCGGCACGTCGTGCACTCCCCACCATCCGGGATGACACCGACGGCCTGGGCCGCAACCGGTGGCGGAGTACGAAGGAGAAACGCCGCTGCACCCGCCGCCACCACGGCGCGAACAGCACAGCTCGGGAATGACGGACGCGTGACCACTGCGAAGTCGGACATCAACACTAACGCTCCGGTAGCATGAAGATACGGAACGCGGTGCCATGCTGGTCCAGAGAGAGCGTCCGCGAATGGTTCCCGCTGGAAAGATCATACCTGGCTACGGCGGCTTTCTCCGCTGCCGTCGCCATGGGGAGAGACCCCGTCAGCACGTAGGCTGTCGTGCCGGTTCGGTTGACAGCGACAGCTCGTGCGATTGGCAGGCGACCGCTTACCCCGGCATCGAGCAAGGACAGTGCTCGCCGCGCCCTCAGGGTGTTATGGTGCTCAACGAGGAACCCTGGAGTTTGGGCGTCCGCACCTTGGCCACCGTCTACTTCGTAGATCAGGCTGTCCACGCCGAGCCACAGATAGCTCGCCGCCATGGATGGCGTAGTCCCGATTACAGAGCGTGTCGTCACGTCCAAAGCAGTCAAATAGGGTGGTGCCAGCACGTTGAGGGTGGTTTCGTCAGGTGAAAGCACTGCGTCGTACGCCCCCAGCTGACCGGTTGGAACCAGTATCGAATCAATAACGGCAAGATCCTCCGTGAGGAGGAACACAGCGTTTGGTTTCACCGTCATCGACGGATGTCGCGTCGCCGTCACGGCCAACGTTCCTTCTGGCATCGACCCTCGACCACGGAACACCATGATTCGCGTGGCGAAGACGCGCAGTGCCAGAAATCCTGTTATCGTGCGCGTCGTTATGCTGACCGCCGCAACCCCGGGAATCCCAGCCGAGTCCGCTGGCCACACGTAGAGTCGGGTTCGGTCGGGCGATAGTCCAACAACCGTCGGTAGGTGGATTCTGATTCCTCCTGATCCCTGAAGCGCGGAGACCGAGATTCGCCACGCTGTGTTGAATGTCTTCGTGTCCAAGGCGACGACAAGAAAAGTGTCTCTTGCAGTCGTCGCGCCAGAGAGGAGTAGGAGCGAACTATCGACGGAGAGCGCGGAGTATCCCGGCAGGGCGAGTTCGGGTCCGAGCGAGCGAACAAGCCTAAGCGATCGGCCGTCGATCAGTTGTGCACGACCACCGTCCAGGCCCGTGACGACAAGAAGCTCGGGCTGGCCGTCGGGATGCGTCGGTGCTCGACATGCGGCGAACGGCAGCGCCAGCGCGCCGGCCGCGACCACCATCGTCACAACGCCTCTGATAAGAGGTGCCCTTGGGCTGAACCTCACGGTCAGTTCCACTTGTGCGCCAATCTTCCTATTCCATCCCTACGCCGGTCCAGCACAGCCGCTGCATGCGATCCTCGGAGAATAGAGAGACGTCGACTCCCGGTACGATAGGGAGCGACGAAACCCAGACGCCGCCCGGCTGAACCACGAATCAACCGTCCGCCGGCCCGACACCCTGCCACGCGACTACAGCGTCCTCTCCTCCACATTCACCACCATCGCCGCCAGTGCGTCCAGGACCGCCGCGTCCAGCCTGGTCCCGCGATCCCGCTCCAGGATCCGAAGCGCCTCCTCCGGCGCCACCCCGGCGCGGTACGGCCGGCTGGCCGTCAGGGCCTCGTAGATATCCGCCACTACCAGGATCCGCGCCGGGAGGTCGAGGTCGTCGCCACCCACCCGCCACGGATACCCGGAGCCGTCCAGCTTCTCGTGGTGCAACGACGCCGGCCGCGCGAAGTCCGCGAAGGCCGCCACCCGCCGCAGGATCTCCCACGTGTACACCGGATGCACCTCCACCGCCTGCCGCTCGTGCGGCGCCAGCGGGCCCGTCTTGTCGAGGATCCGGTTCGAGATCCCCACCTTCCCGAGGTCGTGGAGCAGGCCGGCCCGGCGAAGCCGCGTGAGCATCGCCGCGTCCTGCCCCAGCTGTGCGCCAAGCCCGTGGGCATACATCGCCACGTTCGTCGAGTGCTTCCACGTGAACGGGCTCTTGGCGTCGATGATCTCGGCGAAGGCCGCAGCGACGTCATCCAGCCCCCGCTCGTCGATCCGCCGCGCCCGCCCCGGCTCGGCCCCCAGCACCCGCTCGTCGGCCTCGCGCAGACTGCGCAGCAAGTCGGTGTCGTCGAGCAGGTCCAGCGCGACGCTCGCCAGCACCGGGTCGAACCAGCGCCCGCGCCGTTCCTCCAGGATGGATCGGGTCGCGGCGGCGCCGTCGCGCGCCAGGAACACCTCCATCGTCTGGGCGATGTTGATGATGCGCGAGAGGAGCGGAATCGCGTCGCCGCGAAGTCCGGCCGGGTACCCGCCGCCGTTCCAGTGTTCGTCGAGCGAGTGAATGGCCTCCACGGTCGCCGGTGGAAAGCCCAGCCGCCGGGCGATGTCCGCGCCCCGCTCGCAGCGCGCGGCAATGAGGTCGCGCGTCATGTTCTCCTGACGCGCGATCCCGACGAAGTACCGCATCCGCGACACGAGTGACTGCGTGCGCCCCGTGTGGCGCCACGTGGCCAGCGCCATCCTCGCGCGGTTGTCCCAGTCCACCACCTTCATCGCCGGCTTCACGGCCTGATCGTCCGATCCGAACAGGGCCGCGATCCGGCTGGCGTTGCTCGAGCAGCCGGCGTCCTTGAGGAGGAGCGCGTAGTACAGGTCGCCGAGTTGCTCCTCGGTGAGCCCGGCCGCCCGGCCGAGCCGCATGCCGACCACGCAGGCCCGGATCGAGTGGCCTTCGGGCTGTCCCTCGGTGATGTCCAGGGCACGTGACAGCGCCGCCAGGACCTCGGACATCGCGATCGGCGCCGCGTGCCCGGGCCCGGGAGGCGCGATCGGAGGAAGCGGGTGAGTGGCGAAACGTGACATGCCTGAGGAAGACGACTCTCCGCTCGGACACGTCCCGACGGGCACGCCCTGCCCCCGCATGCCGGCGTCGTCCTGCACCACGCGCCCCCCCTCCCCCCCTGGCACACGCCGGCCGCCGAGACAGGTGCGCGGTCGCGATCTGCACTCAGCCGCGCCCGACCCCGACCGGGACCAGGCGCCGCGTTCCCCTCTGCGCTCTGCAGGCCGCGCTCTGCGCTACTGAACCACCCTCGGCACCGCCTTCCGCGGGAGCTTCGCGTCCCGGTTCGCCGCCAGGTACACGAACGCCGCCACCACCGTCGCGTTGTGCTTCATGTCGTCCGCCACCAGCCGGTCGAACACGTCCATGTTCGAGTGGTGCGTGCGGCTGCCGTACTCCACCTCGTCCTGGATGAACTGCCACCCGGGGAGCCCCACGCCGTCGAAACTCAGGTGGTCGGTGCCGCCCGTGTTCCCGGCGTTGATGGCCCACGTGCCCAGCGCGTTGAACGGCCGCATCCACTCCGTGAAGATCGGACCCACCGCCGTGTTCCCCTGCAGGTACACGCCGCGGATCTTCCCCGTCCCGTTGTCCACGTTGAAGTACCCCGAGAACCTGTCATACGCGGGCTTCACCGGCGCCGTCGAATCGGTCGGACTCCCGAACGTGGTCCGCACGTACGCCCGGCTGCCTAACAAGCCGTTTTCCTCGCCCGTCCAGAGCCCGATGCGCACCGTGCGCCGCATGGGCAGACCCGTCGCCTTGAGGATCCTGAGCGCCTCCATCATCACGGCCGAACCGGCGGCGTTGTCGGTCGCCCCCGTGCCCGCGTGCCACGAGTCGAAGTGCGCGCCGAGCATCACCAGTTCGTCGCGGAGCTGCGGATCCGTGCCCGGAATCTCCGCCAGCACGTTGAACGCGTTCAGGTCCTGGTCGTGGAACGCGTTCTTCACGTTGGCTTCCATGCGGACCGCCTGCCCCTTCTCCAGGATGCGCGCGATCCGGTTGTAGTGCTCCGCCGCCAGCAGCAGCGTCAGGGTCCGGGTCGGGTTCTGCGGATCGCGCGACCCCGCGGCCCCGGTGAAGATCGTCCCCATCGTGCTGTTCCCGCCTCCGGACTGGAGGACGGCCGCGACCCCCTGCTCGGCCAGGAACGCGGCGCGCACCTGCGTGAAGGTGGGCGCGCCA
>JABWBJ010000455.1 GCA_013360595.1 Gemmatimonadaceae bacterium
GGCTCTACCGGCCGAACACCGCTCGAAGCGCCTCGCCGGCGCCGCCGAGCGACCTGCCGATCGCCAGGACGTCCATCGTCATCCCCACCGCCCAGTGGAGGAAGATGCCGGGCACGCAGCTGCCGGCCCGGAGCGCGAGGGCGCCCAGGAGAAGGCCCGCGCCTAACGCACCGACCGTCTCCGGCAGGGGCTTGTTGAAGTGCACCATGACGTATGGAATCGCCATGATGAGGAGCGCGTTCCACCCGAAGCGCCGGAAGAGGGCGAAGGTCAGGAACCCGCGGAAGAAGAACTCCACGCCGGCGAACTGGGCGCCGTACAGGAGTTCATAGGTCCAGAACGCCGAGCCCCCCTCGGCGGCCCCGCGATAGAACGGATACTTCTGCTGGAAGGACGCCTGCGTGGAGGCCCAGACGATGAGCGGGACCATGAACAGGTAGAGCGCGACGTACAGCGGGATGTGTTTCGCGACGCCGCGCCACCGCCATCCGTAGTCGGCGAGCCGTTCGCGGAAGGCCCAGCGGATGATGGCGAAGGGCACCAGGATACGCAGGACGATCGACGCGAATCCCCAGTGGGCATACGGGGCGAGGTCGGCCCGCTCGCCGAAAAGGGCCGCCGCCAGCGGGTCCATCGCCACCGCCAGCGCGGATCCCCGGTACGATTCGGGCTTCCCGAAGTACTGGAAGACGACCAGGAGCAGGATCGCGATCACCAGGGTCGCCGTAGTCCGCGGATCGACCGGCACGGCGCCGGGCGGCGCGGCCGGAAACCAGGCGCGCCATCGCTCGTGGAGCGCGGTGACGCGCCCGGATTGCCGCGAGTCCTCGTGCGGGCCCTGGGTCGCGATCATCTGAGGCCGGACGCTGCCGTTCGCGTCATGGAGGCGCAATTAACCGGCGTGGCGCGCCGCAGGCAATTCCGCAGGCGCGGTCGCCTGACTATCATGCTCGCGCCGGCGCCGGACCCCGTTCACGCTCGATGACGACGACGCACGTTCTTCTCCGCCGTCTCACCGTTACGCTTGGCCTGTGCGCCTCGATCGCCCCTCCCGGCGCCGCACAGGGCGACTGGTCGCCCCGGCTTCAGCTGGACAACGACGTGTACAACTACTGGCAGCGCCACACGCGCCGGCCTGACGAGGAGTACACGAACGGCGTGCACGTGTCGCTGGAGTCGCTGACGGCGCCCTGGTGGGGACGTCGCTTCGCGAACCGGACGCCGGACTGCGCCGGCGCCGTGGGGCCGGAACCCTGCCGCGCGACCGCGGTCATGCTCGGACAGGATCTCTATACGCCCGATCTCGACCGGGCGCCGCACACCGTCCCCGACTGGGAACTGGAACGGCCCTACTTCGCATGGCTGTACCTGAAGGGCGTGGCGCGCGTGTCGTCGCGCCGTGTGCTTCACGAGACGTCGGTGTCGCTCGGCGTGACGGGGCCGCCGGCGGCAGGCGAACTGGCGCAGCGGATCGCACACGAGATCGGGTTCAACGACAAGGCCACCGGGTGGGAGACGCAGATCGGCTTCGAGCCCGGTGTCGTGGCCGAGTACCGCCAGCACCGGTACCTGGGCCGCGCGGGCGGCGCGCGGGGGCCGGGGATCGAGATCTGGCCGCACTTCGGGGTGACGGCGGGGAACGTGCTGGCGCAGGCGGAGGCCGGGGCGACGCTGCGCCTCGGCTGGAACCTGTCGCATCCCTGGCATCCGGCAGCGTGGCGCGGACGGGCGCGCACGGAGTGGTGGGCCTCCGCCGGGGGACGCGCGATGTACGTGGCGCGGAACATGTCGCTCGACGGCACCTGGCGTGCTCCGGTCCGCCGCGTGGAGCGGATTTCCGGCGTCCGCGAGTTCGAGCTTGCCGGGGGTCTCCGCGTCCGCGAGGTGACGATCGGCTACCGCGCGGTCACGCGCACCCGCGAATACCGGACGGGCCCGGCGCGGCACACCTACGGCTCGATGATCGTCGGATACCGCGTCGGCCTGTAGGAGGCGAGACGAGCGGCGGCACCGTTCTGCTTGGCGATGCAAAGTACTTGACAACACGTCACCTCGCGGCCACGTTCCGAGGGTGACCCAGCTCCGAGCCACCCCGGCGCGCCAGGCGCCGCCCGACAAAGCGCCCGCGCTGCACGACCGGGCGATCGACAACCTCGACTACATCCGGCAGGCGATGGAGCGGGCGGGGTCGTTCACGGCCGTGTCGGGGTCGGGGATCGTCGCGGTGGGCGGCGTCGCCGTCCTGGCGGCGTTCTTCGCGGATCGGCAGGCCGGCGCTGAAGC
>JABWBJ010000456.1 GCA_013360595.1 Gemmatimonadaceae bacterium
GCATGGCGAGGCTGGACTGGCCAGGCGACGTGGTCGCCGAACGCGTCGCCCTCGTCCCGGTGCCGCTCTCCCGCCGGCGCGAGCGGGAGCGCGGATTCAACCAGAGCGCGCTCCTCGCCGCCGCGCTTGGCGCGGAGATCGGACTGGCCACGTGGCCGTCAGTCCTCCAACGCACGCATTTCTCGTCCTCGCAAACGCGGTTGACTCCCACGGAGCGGCTCCGCAATGTTTCCGGCGCCTTCCGGGTCGCCGGCGATCCGGCGCCACTGCGCGGCGCGCACCTGGTGCTCGTGGACGATGTCGTCACCACCGCCGCGACCTTGAATGCCTGCGCCGCCGCCCTCTTCGCGGGCGGGGCCCGCGCCGTCAGCTACGTCACCTTCGGCCGCGCACGCCTCCCCGGCGACGCGCCGCCCTGAACGAGGAAGCCATGACCATCAAGGTTGGGATCAACGGATTCGGCCGCATCGGCCGACAGGTCGTCCGCGCCGCCCGGGAGCGAGGGCTCACCGACATCGACTTCGTGGCGGTCAACGACCTCACCGACACGAAAACGCTGGCGCACCTGTTCAAGTACGATTCGGTGCACCGCGCCTACCGCGGCACCGTGAGCCACCAGGGCGACACGATTGTCATCGACGGGGATGCGCTCAGAGTGTTCGCCGAGAAGGACCCGGCGAACCTGCCCTGGAAGTCGCTCGGCGCCGACATCGTGCTGGAATCCACGGGCCGGTTCACGAACGCCGCCGACGCCCGCAAGCACATCGCCGCCGGCGCCACACGCGTGGTGATCTCGGCGCCGGCCAAGGGCGAGGACCTCACGGTGGTCATGGGCGTGAATCACGACCGCTACGACCCGGCGAAGCACACCGTGATCTCCAACGCCTCCTGCACGACGAACTGCCTGGTGCCCATGGTGAAGGTGATCCGTGACGCGTTCGGGTTCCGTCACGGCAGCATGGTGACGATCCACAGCTACACGAATGACCAGAACGTGCTCGACCTCCCCCACAAGGACCTGCGGCGGGCGCGCGCCGCCGCCCTGTCGATCATCCCCACGACCACGGGCGCGGCCAAGGCGACGTCGCTCGTCATTCCGGAAGTGAAGGGCAGGATCGACGGCATCGCGATCCGGGTCCCCACGCCCAACGTGTCGCTCACCGAACTCACCGTGGAAGTGGAACGGAGCGCCAGCATCGATGCCGTCAACGCGGCGTTCAACGCCGCGGCCGCCGGGCCGATGCAGGGCATTCTGGCCGTCTCGAACGAGGAACTGGTGTCGAGCGACTACATCGGCAACCCGCACTCGTGCATCCTGGACGCGCTCAGCACCAACGTCATCGACGGGACGATGGTGAAGGTGAGCGGATGGTACGACAACGAGTGGGGATACGCGAACCGGTGTGTCGACCTCATCCGGCTGATCGGCGCGTGAAGCGATCGGTCGCAGACCTGAACGAGGCGGCGCTCCGCGGCCGGCGGGCGCTGGTCCGCGTCGATTTCAACGTCCCGCTCGGCGCCGACGGCACCGTCGGCGACGATACGCGGATCCGCGCCGCGCTCCCCACCGTCGAGTACCTGGCCGAACGGGGCGCGCGGGTCGTGCTCTTCTCACACCTCGGGCGGCCGAAGGGTGGTCCGGACCCGGCGTACTCGCTGGCGCCCGTCGCGCGCCACCTGGCCACGCTGACCCGGCGGCCCGTGCATTTCGAAGGCTCGTCCGCCGGCGAACGGGCCGAACGGGCCACCCGAGCCCTCAACGACGGCGAGATCCTCGTCCTGGAGAACACCCGCTTCCACGCCGGCGAGGAGAAGAACGACCGCGAGCTGTCGAGGCAGTTCGCGGCGCTCGGCGACCTGTTCGTGAATGACGCGTTCGGCTCGGCGCACCGCGCCCACGCGTCCACGGCCGGCGTGGTGGAGTTCCTGCGGCCGGCCGTGGCCGGCTTCCTCATGCAGAAGGAGCTGGACTACCTCGGGAACGCGGTGTCGAACCCCGGGCGCCCGTTCATCGCGATCCTGGGCGGGGCCAAGGTCTCCGGGAAGATCGACGTGATCGAGGCGCTGCTGCCCAGGGTCGATGGCCTGCTGGTCGGCGGCGCCATGGCCTGCACGTTCTACCGCGCCATGGGGATCGAGACGGGCAAGTCGCTGGTGGAGCCCGACAAGGTGGACCTGGCGCGCGACCTGCTGCAGCGGGCCCGCATGCGACTGACGCTCCCGCATGACGCGGTGGTCGCCGACGCCCTCGACCAGCCGGCGACCGCGCGTGTCGTG
>JABWBJ010000457.1 GCA_013360595.1 Gemmatimonadaceae bacterium
CTGACGCGGCGCGGTGGCAACGGGGCCGCGGAATCCGCCGGTGCGATCCTCGCGGCCCGGCGCGCGTGCCTCCGGGCGATGCCGGCGGCGATGTCGAGTTCCCGTTCCAGGCCTCGGGCGTGAGGCGCCTAAACCGCCGTCCCGGCACACTGGTTAACGCTCCACGTGGCCGCTACTCTTCGATGGATGCCTGATGCCATGTCCATTCCCGCTGCTGCCGCGGCGCCGTCCAGGTCGCGGTCCATCCAGGAGCGCGCCGCCGCCTTTCGCGCCAGCCATGCGGGTCGCGCGACCTGGCAGATGCTCAACACGCTGGTGCCGCTCGCGGCCGGGTTCGCCCTGATGTTCTGGGGCCGGACGAACGCCTGGTGGCTCACGGTGCTGCTGCTGCCGGTGACCGCCCTGCTGTACGTGCGCACGTTCATCATCATGCACGACTGCGCGCACGGCTCGTTCACGGGCTCGCGCCGCGCGAACGAGATCATCGGGTTCATCACCGGGGCGATCACGATGACGCCGTTCGCGCAGTGGCGGCGCGATCATGCCCTGCACCATGCCTCGTCAGGCGACCTGGACCGGCGCGGGCACGGCGACATCGACACCCTCACGGTGGACGAGTACCGGGCGCTGTCGCGGTGGGGCCGGTTCAGGTACCGCTTCTACCGGAACGCGTTCGTGATGCTGTTCCTGGGGCCGCTCTATCTCATGGTGCACTACCGGCGTACGCCGCCGGCGGCGGCCAGGCGCGCCGCGAAGGTCTCGAGCGTGCACTGGACGAACCTGGCCGTGGCGGTCATGATCGCCGCCCTCACGTGGGCCGTCGGGTGGCGGGCGATGCTGCTGGTCTGGCTGCCGGTGGTCTATCTCGCTTCGATGGCGGGCATCTGGCTGTTCTACGTCCAGCATCAGCACGAGGACGCGTACTGGGAGCCGCACGAGGAGTGGGACTATGTGATGGCGGCGATGCACGGCAGCTCGTTCTACCGCCTCCCTCGGGTGCTGGAGTGGTTTACGGGGAGCATCGGCCGGCACCATGTCCACCACGTCGATCCGCGCATCCCGAACTACCGCTTGCGCGCCGCCCACGAGGGCGTCGAGGAGTTCCGGTCGGTCCCGCCCCTGACCATCTGGAAGAGCCTGCGGACGCCGGGGCTCAAGCTGTGGGATCCGCGGCGGCGGCAGCTGGTGGGATTCGAGGCCGTCGAGGGATAGGCGGAGACCGAGTCTCCGGTGGCGGTGCCGGATTACCGGCGACGAGCGTCCTGAGCCTCACGCGACCCCACCACGACGGGCACACTCGTCCCAATCCTCCGGCAGACCCATGAAGCTGTCGAATCCGTGCAGGCTCGTCGCCGGATGGGTGAGCAGTTCGGCCCAGCGGCGCAGCGTGTATCCCTCGTAGACGCCGAACTCCAGAAAGAGCACCCGGTCGCCCTGGATTCGCTCGGCGATCGCGGCGTACAGCAGCCACCGGTCGGCGTGGCGCGGCGTCGGCGTGAAGCCCCTCGATCGCAGCCAGCGCCCCACCTCGATGTAGTTGATCATCGAGTTGAGCTCCTGCACGTGTGCGGCCGTGAGGCGCGCGCCGATCACGGTGAGCGCGACCTGGGTGAGCGTCCGCAGTCGGAGCATGACCTGGTTGACAAGCGACATGAGATGGCAGGACTGGCCGATGTCACTGTCGGGAACCATGCCGCACCACGCCGACGTCGGGCCCGGAGCGGCGAGCCCCGCCCGGACGTGAAGTCCAGGCGGGGCAAGAAAACTCAGGGAAAATGGGCCTGGGAAGAGTTGAACTTCCGACCTCACGCTTATCAGGCGTGCGCTCTAACCACCTGAGCTACAGGCCCTTCCAGAGGGCCGGAACCTAAGCCACCACGGGGCCTTTCTCAATCGTCGCCACCCACCGCGGGAACCCCTCGGCCCACTGTGCCACCACGGCCCCGTGGGTCGTCAGTCACGATGGTCGGACCGCCAACGTCCCCTCTGTGCCAGGCGCTCGGCGCTCACCGCTCCACGCTTCACCCTGTCTGCCTGACGCGAACCCGTAGTACATTGCGACGTCGTCCCCGGGCAGATCCCCCCTCTCCTCCGCCATGAGCCTGGGCGTCAAGGACCTCCTCGTCATCCTCGGCATCCCCTTCGCCGTCGTGATGCTCGCCGTCACGTTCGGCCTGCTCGTGCCCAGGCTCCGCCGCGCCCGCCAGCGCCGGCAGGGCATCACCCTGGCCGCGTTCGCCGAGCCGGGCCTCGTCGTCCCGCCGCGCCCGT
>JABWBJ010000458.1 GCA_013360595.1 Gemmatimonadaceae bacterium
ATCGCGCTGGCGCGGCGCATCGCGGCCATGCCGGCGATGCGGGCCGCGGGACTCCGCGGCGAGTATGCGCCCGGCGGGACGGCCGTGGACGACCATGTCCGGCAGCACGCCTCGTCGGCGTACCATCCCGTCGGGACCTGCCGGATGGGCGCGGACGACGCATCGGTCGTCGATACGTCGCTCCGGGTGCGCGGGATCGAGGGCCTGCACGTCGTGGACGCCTCGGTCATCCCGTCGTGCGTCGCGGCGAATGCCCAGGCGAGCGTGATCGCGCTGGCGGAGAAGGCGTCCGACCTGCTGTGACCGGCGGCACGACTGGCGGCGAGTGGTCCCCGCCTCAGATTTGAGCCCAACCGACATCCGTTCAGGAGACTCGCATGAAGGTGCATCGCCTCGTCGCGACCGCGGCCCTGCTGGCCGCCCCCGTCACGGCCTTCGCGCAGGCCGCCGCCCAGGGCGCCGATCCCCGCCTCGAGCGGCTCAAGGCCGAGGCGCTCACGGCCGTGGAAGGGAAGGCCAAGATGGTCCAGGAGATCGTGGACATGCTCTTCTCCTTTGGCGAACTCGGCTTCCAGGAATTCGAGACGTCGAAGTACCTGACGGGAATCCTGGAGCAGAACGGGTTCACGGTCGAGCACCGCGTGGCCGGCATTCCCACGGCCTGGGTGGCGCGGTGGGGATCCGGGAAGCCGGTCATCTCCCTCGGCTCCGACATCGACGGGATCCCGCAGGCGAATCAGAAGCCGGGGGTCGGTTACCGGGAGGCGCAGATCAATCTCGCTCCGGGCCACGGCGAAGGACACAACTCGGGTCAGGCGGTGAACATCGCCGCCGCCCTGGTGGTGAAACAGATCATGGAGCGCGAGCGCATCCCGGGGACACTGGTCCTCTGGCCAGGCGTCGCCGAAGAGCAGCTCGGGACCAAGGCGTTCCTGGTGCGCGCGGGGGTCTTCAAGGACGTTGACGCGACGATCTTCACCCACGTCTCCAGCAGCCTCGGTGTGTCATGGGGACCGGGCTTCGGCAATGCGTTGATCTCCGCCGAGTTCCGGTTCCGCGGCCAGACCGCGCATTCGGCCGGCGCGCCGTGGCGCGGCAAGTCCGCGCTCGACGCCGTCATGCTGATGGCGCAGGCCTGGGAGATGAAGCGGGAGCACCTCGAGCTGCAGCAGCGGTCGCACTATGTGATTCCCGACGGGGGCGACCAGCCGAACGTCGTGCCGCAGACGGCCTCGATCTGGTTCTACTTCCGCCACCTCGACTACGATCGCACGCTGCCCATGTTCGAGGCGGCGCGGAAGATGGCGGAAGGGGCCGCGCTGATGACCGACACGAAGGTCGACACCGTGATGATCCTCGGCTCGGCCATGGACCAGCACATGAACAAGGCCATCGCCGAGACGATGCAGCGGAACATCGAGCGCGTCGGGATGCCGAAGTGGGATGCGAATGACCTGACGCTGGCCCGGGCCCTCCAGCGGGAACTTGGCGTGCGGGAGTCGGGACTCGACACCACCGTCAGCCGGCTGATGCCGCCGAACCCGAACGCGGTGCGGATGGGGGGCGGCTCGGACGACATCGGCGACGTGTCGTGGAACGTGCCCACGGTGACGCTCGGTTATCCGTCCAACATTCCCGGCGGGCCGGGGCACAACTGGGCGAACGCGATCGCGATGGCGACCCCGATCGCGCACAAGGGCGCCCTCCAGGGGGCGAAGGTCCAGGCGCTGACGCTGCTGGACATGTTCCTCACGCCGAAGGTGATCAGCGACGCCTGGGACTACTTCAACACCGTCCAGACGAAGGACCGGAAGTACAAGCCCTTCATCCGCCCGGTGGACCAGCCGGCGATCTGGCTCAACGCCGACATCATGGCGAAGTACCGGGAGGAGATGCGGAAGTACTACTACGACCCCACGAAGTACCGCACGTACCTGGAACAGCTCGGCATCAAGTACCCGACGGTGAAGGGGATCGCCCAGTGAGGGATCCAGGGCCAGGCGTCGAGCGCCCAGCGTCGAGGATGCGAATGTCCGACCCCGGGGCCCTCGGCGTTCGGCGCTCGACCCTGGCACTCCTCGAAGAACATGACTGACGTCGCGCGTCACGCCGCGCTCGACCTCACGCCCGGACAATTCCGGGCCCTGGGCCACGACCTCGTCGAGCGCATCGCCACGCACCTCGAGACGTTGCCGGACCGGCCGGTCACGCGCGGGGACACGCCGGCGCAGGTGCGGGCGCTGCTCGGCCAGGCGGCCCTGGCGGACGGG
>JABWBJ010000459.1 GCA_013360595.1 Gemmatimonadaceae bacterium
CGCGGACGTCGACCGGCGCACCGACCGGTTCCACCCCACGGCCTTGTCGGCCCGGAAAGCGGCCGGCATCCTGAGAACGTTGTCGTCGACCACGGACAGCACGGCGGCATCGGCCAGATCGGCTCGCACGTCGGCGATCACGCGCGCGGGACGCCGCGCGCGCGGCGCATGCACCCGGTTGGTGAGCAGCACGACGAACAGATCCCGGTCGGGGTCGATCCAGAGTGACGTGCCGGTAAAGCCCGTGTGGCCGTAGGCGCGCTCACCCATGTGGAGGCCGGCGGTTCCCTCGCCATCGGCGGTGTCCCACCCGAGCGCGCGAGTCCCTGCGGTCCGCTGGGTGAATCGGGCCACGGCCGAGTCGCTGGCGATGCGCACGCCGTTGTAGGTGCCCCGGTTCAGCATCATCTGCGCGAAGACCGAGAGATCGGCGGCGGTCGAGAACAGGCCGGCGTGTCCGGCGACGCCGCCCAGGGCCCACGCGTTCTCGTCGTGCACCTCGCCCCGGAGGGGGTAGCCGCGCGGCGGCGAGACCTCGGTGGGCGCGATGCGGTCCCGCGCCCCTCCCTCCGGCCGGAAGCCCGTGTCGTCCATGCCTAACGGCCGGAAGACGCGCTCCTCCAGGAACGCGTCCAGGCCCTGTCCGGTGATGGCCTCGATCGCGAAGCCGAGCACGTCCGGCCCCAGGTCCGAGTACACCTGGCAGGCGCCGGGGCGGCAGGCCAGCGGCGTCGACACGACCACCTGCCGCGCCTGCCAGCGGTCCGCGGCGAGCCGGCGGAGGTCGCGCCCGGCGGGCAGGCCGGACGTGTGGGTCAACAGGTGCCGGATCGTGACCTGATCCTTGGCCCCGCCGGAAAACGCGGGGAGATAGCGGGCGACGGGGGCGTCGAGGTCGAGGCGCCCCTCGTCCCACAGAATCATCGCGGCGGTGGCGGTGCCGACGACCTTGGTCAGCGACGCGAGGTCGTAGATCGACTCGTCAGGCACGACCGGAGCGCTCGACGCCGTCCACCCGAGGCGGCCGTATCCCTTCTCGAACACGGCGAACCCGCGACGCCCGACCACCACCGCCGCTCCCGGGTACCCGCCTCCCGTGATCCCCCGTCTGACGATCCGGTCGATCGTCTCCAGCCGCTCGGCCGACATGCCAACCGACGCCGCCGGCCGGGGCGGGAGTCCGTCCGAGGGCGCGAAAACGATCGCGGCGGCCGAAAGGAGGCTGGCGAGTGGCATCACAGGGTCAGGAACCAGCAAACTTCGGGCCGCGTTGCGCGTCTCGTCAAGGCCATTTCGAGCTCCAGGTCATTGATTCAGATACTCTTCCAGAGCTCGCTTCAAGTAGTCTCTCGGGTTCGAGAGGTGGACGGTGCAGGACCGCGCGGTACTCGGCCGCGGCGGGCCTGGGCATGTCATCCCCTTGCCGCTACACGACTTCCGGCCATAGTTCGTCACGGGCAGCCCCGTCGCGAGCTTGCGGCCGGTATGTACGATTCTGGCAACCTCAGGGCTTCGGCTCGTGACCAAGAGTGCGAAACGCCATGGCGACGGACTTTCTGACGATCCAACGGGCCATCGAGGGAGATGAGCGGGCGCTGCGAGCCCTGTGGTCGCAGCACGCCCCCCACATCGATGCCGTGGTCCGGCGCCTGGCCGGGGATCCGGACCTGGCCGAGGACATCGCGCAGGAAGTCTGGATTCAGATCTTCCGCGCCTTGCCGACGTACCGCGGCGAGTCGCAGTTCGGCACGTGGGCGCACCGGATCGCGGTCAACCGCACGCTCAACGCGCTCCGGCGCACGCGCCGCCTGACGAAGATCGAGACGGACATGGAGGAGGAAACGGTGGCCGTCGAGCACGGGGGGGAGCGGGCGCTCCTGCGCTCGGTGATCGACGCCGCGGCGTCACAGCTGTCGCCCGGCGCGCGCACGGTCTTCCTGATGCACGACGTCGAAGGCTACACGCACGAGGAAATCGCACACGAGCTCGGGATCACGCCCGGCGGTTCGAAATCACAGCTCTTCAAGGCGCGCGCAAAGCTCCGGCGGTTGCTCGCGCCGGTGATCGACGCACCACGCGCCGAGGAAGGAACGGAGAATGCAGCACCTGCCTATTGAACGACTGGCCGAACTCGCCGATGGCGATCCGACCACGGCGGAGCGCGACCACCTGGCCGGCTGCGCGATGTGCGCCGCCGAGCGGTCCGCGTACCAACGGGTCGTCGCCATGGCCGCCGACGAGCGCCGCCGGATCGCGCCGCCCATCACGT
>JABWBJ010000460.1 GCA_013360595.1 Gemmatimonadaceae bacterium
GCCGGCAGCTCCTCCGTGGCCCGCCCGGCGAGCACTGCCTGACGACCGCCGGTCCGCGCCCCGGCGGTGACCGCTCCCTCGCCATCCACCGACCGCACCGCCGCGGCGGAGAGCGAGACGAGCGACGTGCCCCAGGCCCGGAACGCCGAAAGGTCAGGATTCGGAGACTCGAGCTCCGCCTTCATGGCCGCCTGCAGGTCGTTCTCGCCGCTCAGCAGGCCGCGCGCCCCCGACAGCAGGCGCATCAGCGTGAGCTCGTACTCCTCCGCCGAGTCGATGCCGAGCTCCCGCCGGTTGAGACGGTACGGGATCAGCTGCGTGTGGAGGATCGATACCTCGAAGGGTTGCGTCAGGAGATCCGGAAACCCGCTCCGGACGTTGTGTACGAGGCGCCGGAACATCCGGTCGAGTTCATCCATCAGCGCTTGCCCTCGAGTCGGTCCATGACGGCGTCCACGTCGTTGGCCGCACGGGCGTTGAAAGTGGTACGGATCTGCTGGACCGCCCGGCTCACGATGTGGTCCGGGTGGCGCCGCGCATCACGATAGCCGAGCTCATAGCCTGCGGCGACTGCCGCCACGATGAGCAAGAGCCTTCCCATGTGGCATTCCTCCTCAGGGGACTCATCAGGGACTTGCCGGCCGCGGCGCCGGTAACGGGCGAGAGGCGCGAAACGCGCGGTCGTCCGGGAACGGATCCGGCGGATGCGTGGTGCTCGCGGCTGGCCGTCCCGCGAGCCAGGCATCGAACCCCGAATCCACCAGCCCGTTGGAGGCATCCTGCGCGCCGGCGGCCCGAATCGCGAGGTGATTGGCGTACTCGTTCTGTGCGTGCCCCGCGTGGCCCCGCACCCACCGCCACTGGACCACGTGCGCCGACGCCGCCTCAACCGCCGCCCGCCACAGGTCCAGGTTCTCGATCGGCCCCGCCTTTCTCGCCCAACCCCGGCGGGACCAGTCGTGCACCCACTGGGTCATCCCGTCGACGATGTACCGCGAGTCCGTCGTGAACACGACGCGGAATCGCCGCCCCTTTCGCCCCAGCGCCGCCATGGCCTCGATGACGGAGCGCAACGCCATCCGGTTGTTCGTCGTGGCCGGTTCGGAGACCCACAGGTCGCGGCGGACCAGCGGCTCGCCCTCCCGCTGGCGAAACTCGAGCAGTACGCCGGCCCCGCCGGGATTGGCGCCGTCGCGGCCGTTCCCCAGACACGATTCGTCGGCGTAGATCGCGACCAGGGGTTCGGCGGCGCGGCTCACGGGAGGATCTCGACGGCGTCCAGTTCGTCGATCAGCCGGACGAGGAGGTGTCCGGTGGTCGGGTGGCGCGCCTCGATCGCCTCACGTCCTGCCTGCAGGAACACACGGAGCGGCACCACCACCAGTTCGCGCCCGCTGCGCGTGAGCGCGATGCGGCGGCCGTCGAGCACCGCGCGTTCGAGCCGGTCCCAGTCGGCCGGAGACAGGTGGGCCACTCAGCGCGCTCCGCACCAGGCGATGGCCAGCCGTTCGAGGACATCGGCCGCCCGCGCGATGTCCGCTTCAACGACCCATTCCGTGGCGGCGTGCGCGAGGGCGATGTCGCCGGGGCCATAGCAGATGGCGGGGACGCCGGCCGCGTTGAGGAGCGCGGCGTCGGTCCAGGCCGAGAGCCCCTCGACCGCGACCGCCTCGCCCCGGCTCCGGAGGGCGCCGTCGAGGGCGGTGACGATCGGCGCGTCGAGCGCGACGTCGCTGGGCCACTGGGAAAAGACATGCCGAACGGTGGCGTCGGCGGCCGTGGAGGCACGAAGTCGCTCGGCCGCCTCCTCCATCTCGCGAATGGCGTCGGCGGGTGACTCGCCGGGAACCGTTCGGCGCTCGATGTCCAGCCGGCACCAGTCGGGGTAGGTCGACCAGCCCGACCCGCCGGCGATCGTGGCGGCATGGAGGGACGCATGTCCCAGCAGCGGGTGCGTGCGCCTGACGAGTATCTCCCGCTCCAGGCGGTCCAGATCCGCGAGAAGGAGTCCGGCGTGCCGGATGGCATCGACGCCGACATCGTACCGGCTTCCATGCGCGGCGCGGCCGCGCAGCGTCACCTCGGTCCAGGTGAACCCCTTGTGCGCCGGCGCGATGGCCAGGCGCGTCGGCTCGGTGACGATCGCGGCGTCCGCCCGCACGCCGCGTTCCAGGAGTCCACGAGTCCCGGCGCTTTGCCATTCCTCGTCGACCACCGCGGCGACGATCACCTCGCCGCCAAGTCCGCGCTGAGCCGCCCGCCACGCGGC
>JABWBJ010000461.1 GCA_013360595.1 Gemmatimonadaceae bacterium
CGCCGCGGCCCGACCCGTGCTCCGGGTCTGCCTGGCGGGTCCATCGCTCGACATCCTCGGCGGGCAGGCCGTGCAGCTGGACCGGCTTCGCCGGCGGCTCGAGGAGGTGCCTGGGCTGTCGGTCGGGTTTGTGCCGATGAACCCCCGGCTCCCCGGCCCGCTGCGGGCCCTCCAGCGCGTCAAGTACCTCCGCACCGTGGTCACCTTCGCGGCGTATGTGGCGTCGCTGGTGCGAACGGTCGGCCGGTACGACGTGATCCACGCGTTCTCGCCCTCGTACTGGGCGTATCTGCTGGGACCGGTCCCCGCGATGGTGGTGGCGCGGCTGGCACGGCGTGGCGCAATTCTGAACTACCACAGCGGCGAGGCCGGCGATCACCTCGCGCGGTGGCCAGCGGCGGTCTCGATGGCCCGGCTCGCGCACCGGATCGTCGTCCCGTCGGGGTACCTGGTCGAGGTCTTCTCCCGGTTCGGCCTGGCGGCGCAGGCGATCCACAACTTTGTCGACGTGGAGTCCATTCCGTTCCGGGTTCGTGCGTCGCCCCGGCCGGTGTTCCTCAGCAATCGGAACCTGGAGCCACTGTACAACGTGGCGTGCAGCGTGCGCGCCTTCGCCCGCATCCAGCGTGAGGTGCCCGGCGCGACGCTGACCATCGCCGGCTACGGGAGCCAGCGCCCGCAGCTGGAAGCGCTCGTCGCCGAGCTGGGGCTGGCGAACGTCCGGTTCGCCGGCCGGGTTCCGCCCGAGGCGATGTCGCGGCTGCTCGACGAGGCGGACGTCATGCTCAACAGTCCGGACATCGACAACATGCCGCTGTCGCTGCTCGAGGCCCAGGCGGCGGGACTGCCGATCGCGACCACGAGCACCGGCGGCATTCCCTTCATCGTCAGGCACGAACTGACCGGCCTGCTCGTCCCACCGGGGGACGACGAGGCGCTGGCCGGCGCCGCGCTGCGCATCCTCTCCGAGCCTGGCCTTGCTCAGCGGTTGAGCTTGGCGGCTCGCGCGGAATGCGTGGCGCGATACTCGTGGGCGGCCGTCGAGGCGGAATGGGTGCGCGTGTATCGGGATGCGGCGGCGGCCGCCGGGCGCGCGTCATGACCTGGCGGCGGATCCGTGGCCGGTCAGTGGCCGAACTGCGTGACCGGGCACGGCAGGCTGGGGCCCGATGGCTGGAACGTCTCGGTGCCGGCGACAACGGAGCGCCAGCGGGACCGCGGCTGGACGCGCTCGTGGCGGACCTGCAGGGACCCGCGATCCGGGGGCCGTTCTTCGCGTCGCTCGACGACCGCGAAGGGACGCTGGCCGCGCTCCGGTCCTTCGATGGATTCGAGCTGGCGCTGCGGGCGCGGGCGGACCGGCTCCTGGCCGGCCGGTACGATCTGCTCGGCCACCGCGACCTGTCCTTCGGCGAACCGGTGGACTGGTGGCTCGATCCGATCGCAGGGGTTCGGGCGCCGGGAGTCCACTGGAGCCGGATCCGGTACCTCGATCCGGCGGTGGTCGGGGACCACAAGCTGGTGTGGGAACTCGGGCGGCATCAGGCGCTGGTCACGTTAGGCCAGGCTTGGTGGTGCACGGGCGACGACCGGTACGCCGCCCGGTGCGCGCGCCTCCTCGACGGCTGGCTCGACGCGAACCCGCCCAAGCGCGGAATCCACTGGGCGAGCAGTCTGGAGATCTCGTTTCGCGCGATCGCGTGGGTCTGGGTCCTGGCCCTCCTGGGCGACGCCCTGCCGGTCGGGACGCGCCGGCGGATGCTGGCGCACCTCGCCGTCTCGGGACGACACGTCGAGCGCTATCTCTCCACGTGGTTCAGCCCGAACACGCACCTGACCGGTGAAGCGCTCGGGCTCTTCGTGCTCGGCACGGCGCTTCCCCAGTGTCGCGATGCCGGGCGATGGCGGGCGAGGGGGCTCGAGATCCTGCTCGAGTGGCTGCCGCGACACGTCCGCCCGGACGGGACCTACGTGGAACAGTCCACGTGGTACCACCGGTACACGACCGACTTCTGCCTGCACTTCCTCATTCTGGCAGAGCGCGCCGGCATCGCCGTTCGCGACCGGGTCCGACCGGCGCTCGAAGGCCTGCTGGATGTGCTGGCCTGGATCACCCGGCCGGACGGTACGATGCCCCTCATCGGCGACGACGACGGCGGGCGCCTGCTCTTCCTGGACGAGACCACGGCCCACGCAACGCGGACGCCCCTGGCGGTCGGTGCCGCGTTGCTGGGCCGCGCGGACTTCGCCGCCG
>JABWBJ010000462.1 GCA_013360595.1 Gemmatimonadaceae bacterium
GCAGCGCATCAACGACGAGCGGCTCAAGCGAGCTGCGTAACCGGACGGGTGTAACTATCCGAAGGACGTCGGAAGGTCGGAAGGCTCTGAAGCGCTACAGGGCTGTTTCTGGCGTGCCAGTGCCAGCGGCGGGAGCGGCACCTACACGTATTCGTGGAAGGTGAACGGGGTTCCAGTGGGCTCTTCGACTGACCTTCTGTCTTACGCCAACACGGGCGGCGCATTCCAATTGACGGTCGATGTCTCGGACGGTGCCACGTCGCCTGGCCAGGGTGCGAAGTACGTCGCGGTCAACGGAAACGCACCGGTCTGCGACGTGCCGTAAGGAGCGGCAGATGTCTCGGCATGCCTGGCCCAGGTGGATAGTACATGCGCTCCTCTCGGCGATCGTCAGCAGCTGCTGCGCATCCAGCGCGCCTCTCGGCCCTGCCATGGAGGTAGTCATCGTGGACAGCGCGACGCTCGGCCCGCTGGTGCCTGCGGTCTTCGTGAGGGCCACTCTAAATGCACTGCCCCCGGAGGAATACAGGCTCGAGTCGCAACAGGTGTTGAGCTACGTCGCGGGCAACGGGCCGGGTACGTATCGACTCGAGGTGAAGGCAGAGGGCTATGAGGACTGGATGCGCAACATCCGTGTGGGGGGAAGGTGTGGCGATACCGAAATGGCGCACGTAGTCGTCAGGATGACGCGCCGTGGCGGGGCTGAGTAGGCGTTTCGGTGCCACGCTCCACGCTCGAGTCGCACTCTGGGGTTCTCCCCGGAAACGTGTCGCGGGAAGCCGCGGCCGCGGGCGGCGGCGAGCAGGCACTGGTCCGTCACCCCACCGGATCTTCCCGAGCGGGCACCGAGTGGCGTAACATCCACCGCCGTGGCTGGCCTTGCCGGAGGCCGACCCTCGCCGGCCGGCGCTCGGCCGCCGGATGTTCGTCGCGGCACCGTCACGCTCCCCTCACCATCTCGCCAATCCCATGGATCTCGGGCTTCGAGGCAGGGTCGCGCTCGTCACCGGCGCCTCATCGGGCCTCGGGCTCGCGATCGCGCGTGAACTGGCGCAGGAGGGCGCGAGCGTGGCCATGGTCGCCCGGCGAGAGGAACTCCTCCGCAAGGAGGCCGGCGACCTCGCCGCCGCCACGCGCAGCCGCGTCCTGCCCGTCGCGGGTGACGTGGCCCAGGCCGGCGAGGCCGCGCGGATCGTGAAGGCGGCGGCCGACGTCCTCGGCCCGATCGACATCCTGGTCGCGAACGCCGGAGGACCGCCGTCGACGCTCTTCGAGGGCACCACCGACGACCAGTATCTCGCCGCCATCAGCCTCAACCTCATGGCGTCGGTGCGCCTCGCGCACGCCTGCGTCCCCGCCATGCGGGAGCGAAAGTGGGGGCGCGTGATCTTCCTCTCGTCGATGGCGGCCAAGATGCCCATCGGCGGCTTGCTGCTGTCGAACACGGCGCGAGCCGGGCTCCTCGGCTTCGCCAAGACCCTCGCGAACGAAGTCGCCCGCGACGGCATCACCGTGAACAGCGTCCTGCCCGGCCACTTCGACACACAGCGAGCGGTGGACCTGGCACGGATGCGCGCCGAGCGCGAAGGCAAGCCGGTCGAGCAGATCCTCGCCGCCCGCATGGCCGGGATCCCGGCAGGACGGGCCGGCGATCCCCGGGAGTTCGCCGCGGTCGTCGCGTTCCTGGCCAGCGAGCGGGCGAGTTTCCTCACCGGAACCGCCATCCAGGTCGACGGCGGGCAGATCCCGACGCTGGTCTGACGCGGGCCGTCATCGTCGCCGCGCGGCTGGCGCCCGGCGACGATCCCGAGGTTCGAGCGCGGCCGCGCGACTACGGAATCGGACCCGCCACCTTCACGCGCCCGCTGTCGTCCACGACGACCCATAGCCGCTTGCCGATCTCCTGCTGCATGGGCCCGAGGATACGCGCCAGCGGCACTTCGCGGCCGTCGGCGGTCGTCCGGAGGAAGTACGCGCTGTCGCGCGCGACGAGCACGCCGTCGAGCGCCGGCTCGCCGCCGACGGAGGTGACGATGAATCCCCGAACGGTCCGGATCCGCTTCGTGGACGGCTCCGTCGCGGCGCACACGCGGACCCCGGCCAGCGGGATCAGCGCCTTCGACAACTCGCCCTCGAGCCGCACGCGAACGCCCGACTCGAGCTCGAGATCGACCATCAGGTCCGGCTCGGCGCCAACCGTCCAGATCTGCCCACAGAGGGAATCGACGGGCGAGGCGGCCGCGGCCGCCT
>JABWBJ010000463.1 GCA_013360595.1 Gemmatimonadaceae bacterium
GAGGTCGGCGACTCCGTGCTCGTGGTGGCGGTGGGCGACCTCGTGTGCGGGTCGGCCACCCCCGAGGGCATCCCCTGTCTCGCGGCCCGGACGGCGGCTCTCGTCAGGCAGCTCCAGCCGGCCGCGCTCCTGCTGCTGGGCGATCTGCAGTACGAGACGGGGTCGCTGGATGACTTCGGCGCCTACTTCGAGCCGACGTTCGGCGAGCTCAAGCCGGTGATCCGGCCGGTGCCCGGGAACCACGAGTACTTCACGCCCGGCGCCGCGGGGTACTTCGACTACTTCAACGGCGCGGGGAATGACAGCGGAACCGCGGGCCACCGCGCGCGGGGCTATTACAGCTTCGACGTCGGCGGGTGGCACGTCGTGGCGCTCAACAGCAATTGCCGCGAGGCCGGCGGGTGCAATGCCCGCTCGCCGCAGGCGCGCTGGCTCCAGGCCGATCTCGAGGCGAGCCGCGCCCGCTGCACCATCGCCTTCATGCACGCGGCGCGGTTCAGCTCGGGCGAGCACGGGAACGCCGACGAACTGCGCGATCTATGGGACATTCTCCATCGCGCCGGCGTGGAAATCGCGCTCGCCGGCCACGACCACAGCTACGAGCGGTTCTCGCCGCAGGATGCGCTCGGGCGCTCGGATGCCCGGACCGGCATTCGCGCGTTCGTCGTCGGGACCGGAGGCAAGGGGACCGGCCGCATTCTGCGCCCGCGGCCGCACAGCGAGGTGCGCGACAACCGGTCGATCGGCGTCCTGACCCTCGCCCTGCGCAACGACAGTTACACGTGGCGCTTTGCGCCCGTGCCCGGGTTCACGCTGGCGGATTCCGGGAGCGGTCGCTGTCACGACGCGCCCGGTCGATAGCGGCGCGTTCGCAGCGGGAGTCGCCGGGCCGAAACGAACGGCCGCCGGATCGCTCCGGCGGCCGTTTCGTTCAGAGCCGTCCGCGCCGGTTCAGCTCCCCGGGGCGACGTAGAGCAGGCGATTCGGGCTTCCGGCGCCCGCGTTCGTCACCTTGTTCAGCGTCGCGGCATTGATGATCGCCGACGTGACGGTCGACGGCGACGCGGTCGGGTTGCCCTGGAGGTAGCGGGCCACGGCGCCGGCCACGTGCGGCGACGCCATCGACGTCCCGCTGATGGTGTTCGTGGCGGAGTTGCTGGTGTGCCAGGCGGACCTGATGCTGGAGCCCGGGGCGAAGATGTCCACGCACGTGCCGTAGTTCGAGTACGAGGCGCGGGCATCGGTGCTGGTGGTGGCGCCGACGGTGATGGCGTTGGCGGCCCGGGCCGGCGAGTAGTTGCAGGCGTTGGCGTTGCTGTTCCCGGCGGCCACGACGAAGGTGATGCCGGCGTTGATGGCGTTCTGGACCGCGTTGTCGATCGACGTCGACGCGCCGCCGCCGAGGCTCATGTTGGCGACCGCGGGCTTGATCGCGTTCGCGGCCACCCAGTTGATCCCGCTCACGACGCCGGTGGTCGTTCCCGACCCGGAGCAGTTGAGGACCTTGACCGCGATCAGTCGCACGGCCTTGGCCACGCCCCACGTCGTGCCACCGACCGTACCGGCCACGTGCGTGCCGTGGCCGTTGCAGTCGCTGTTGCTGCCACCCGCGTAATTCACGCCAAAGGAGGCGCGCCCGCCGAAGTCGTTATGCGACGTCCGGATCCCGGTGTCGATGATGTACGCGCGCACGCCGGAGCCGGTGCTGGTGTACGAGTACGTTCCGTTGAGGGGGAGGTTGGCCTGGTCGATCCGGTCGAGGCCCCACGTCGCGTTGTTCTGCGTGGCATCGATCGAGTACTCCTGGACCTGCTCCACGTACGCGACGTCGTTGTCGCCCCGCACCGCCAGGATCAGGGCCCTGCGCCGCAGCGAGCTGGTCCCCACCCGCGCCCCCGGGGGCAGCGCATCGAGGCTCCGGCCGTCCCGGGAGACCAGGGCGTCCCAGGGCTCCTCGCGGACGGGGATCGCTCCCACCTCCAGCCCTTCGGGCACCTCCGTGGGCAGGTCCTTGATGGAGTGCACCGCCAGGTCGATCCTGCCGTCCAGCAGGGCCTCCTCGATCTCCCGGGTGAACAGCCCCTTGCCGCCGATCCGGGAGAGGGGCGCGTCCAGCACCGCGTCCCCCCGGGTCCGGATCACCTCCAACCGCGCCGCCACCCCGGGCAGGGCCTCCTCCAGTCGCGCCGCGACGTGCCGCGCCTGCCACAGGGCCAGCAGCGACCCGCGGGTGCCGACGATGA
>JABWBJ010000464.1 GCA_013360595.1 Gemmatimonadaceae bacterium
CGCCTCCACGCCGGCACGCTGCACGAGCCGCGGCCCCTCGATCGCAGCGTAGATCCCGGGGATCGCCGGCGTGCCGCCGAGCCACCGGTAGGCCGTCGACGCGTACTCCATGCCGGCCTCGAAGGCGAAGGGGCGGGCATGCGCCATCCAGCCTGTCAGCGCGGGCTCCAGACGGGCCGTGGCCGCGGGCGAGGCGTAGAGGAAGCACCCGCCAGGGCCGCCGCAGAGCCACTTGAGCACGCCCCCGGTGAGGAAGTCCGCGCCGATCGCCGTCACGTCCACCGGGATCACGCCGACCGAATGGAACGCGTCGAGCGAAACGAGCGCCCCCGCCGCGTGCGCGTGCCGGACCACCCGGGCCACGTCCACGACGTACGCCGATCGGAACAGGACGTGCGAGATCGACACCAGAGCCGTGCGCTCGTCGATGGCCGCGAGCAGGCGGTCCTCGTCGATCCCGATGCCGTCGTCCGAGTCCACGACCACGACCTCGGCGCCAAGGCCCGTGGCGAGGCGGTCATGGACGTACCGCACGGACGGGAAGTCGAGGGCCGTCATGACGATGCGGTTCCGCGGCGCCCGGTACGGCACCGCGGACAGGATCGTCGCCTGCGCCAGCGTGACGTTAGGTACCATCACCACTTCGCCCGGACCCGCGCCGATGAGGGGCGCGATGGTGTCGCCCACTGAGCCCGGCATCGCCCACCACCCGCGCGCCCACGCCCGCACGCCATGGCCCGCCCATTCGTCCACGTACTCGGCAAGCCGGTCCGGGACCCCGCGCGGCATGGCGCCGAGCGAGTTGGAGACGAGGTACGTGGTCCGCTCCAGGATCGGGAACTCGCCGCGAAGCGCGAGCAGGGGGTCGGGAGGCATGGGGGGAAGGTAGCGATCGGAGGAAACGGGAGACAGGAAACACGGGGCGGGAGGCGCGCCCTTCCTATTCCCCTTCCCTGTCTCCTGTTTCCTGTCTCCTCTCCAACGCTCCCATTGTCCCATGCCTGATTTCCGGAAGATCACCACGGTCCTGGCGGTCGACTCCGTGGAAGCGAGTCTCGACTTCTGGCAGCGCCGGCTCGGGTTCGAGGTCACGGTCACGGTGCCACACGAGGATCACGTCGGGTTCGCGATCCTGGCCAGGGACGGAACCGAGCTCATGCTGCAGAGCGTGGCGAGCATCCGGGCCGACCTCGGCGGTGTGACGGGCGAAGTCCATGGCCGGTCGGCCGCGCTGTTCATCGAGGTCGCCAGCCTCGAGGCGGTCGAGCAGGCCCTCGCCGGCTACCCGATCGCCATGCCGCGGCGCACGACGTTCTACGGCATGCACGAGATCGGCGTGCGAGAGCCGGGCGGCCACTTCGTGGTCTTCGCCCAGCCGGCCTGACGTCCGCGTTTACTCCGTCAGCCGGCGAACGGCGGCCTGCGCCAGACGGACATAGGCGTCGACCGAGCGATGCAGCTCATCGACGCTCAGGTGTTCGTCGTCCGTGTGGGCCACGTGGACGGACCCCGGGCCGAACAGATAGGGCGTGCCCCAGTTGGTCAGCGACGGCACGTCGGTGGCGAACGCCGCCACGGAGGTCGGGAATCCGTCGACCGGGCTGAGGCGCACCGGGGGCACGGTGACCCCCGGTTCGAGCGTCGCGCGGCCCGCGGCCCAGCGCTCCAGGAGCGGCAGCACCTCGTGCGGCGGGGTGACCAGCCTCGCCATCAGGCGCGCCTCCGCCGCGGGTGCGATCACGTTGTCGGCCACGCCGCCGCTGATCGCGCCGATGTTGATCGTCGTCGCGCCCAGCACCGGATCCGAAGGCAGGTTCAGGCCCTCGAGGTCGGCCAGCAACGTCACCAGGCGGCTGATGGCCGAATCCCCGAGTTCCGGGTACGCCGAGTGAGCGGCGCGCCCCGTGGTGCGAACCACGACCCGCATGGCCCCCTTGGTGCCGACGGCGACGGTGCTCTCGGTGGACTCGCCGTTGATCATCGCGCGCCGGCGCGAGGCTCACTGGGCATAGCCTGGGAGCTGCCATGGCCGAAGTCCTTGGGTTTCCGCCTTCGTTCGTGTTCGGAGCAGCGACTGCCGCCTACCAGATCGAGGGCCACACCAAGGCCGACGGCCGGGGCGAATGCATCTGGGACCGCTTCGCCACCATCCCCGGCGCCATCGAGGAGGGCGTCAGCGGCGAGGGGGCCTGCGACCACTACGCGCGCTGGGAGCAGGACATCGCCCTGATGCAGGCGCTGG
>JABWBJ010000465.1 GCA_013360595.1 Gemmatimonadaceae bacterium
CGTCAGGCATCTCGCGCGAGACGAAGCGGTACATGGCGGCGGCCCGGCTGTCGCGCCGGTGGTGGCCATCCCAGGCGGCCAGCTCCGCGCGCGCCCACTCCACCGCCGTATCGCCGGACGCCCAACCCTGGAAGAGCGGAACATCGGCGGCGGCACGCGCGGACCAGGCGTCGTGCTGGAGCGCCATCATGTCCGCCATCGTGAACCGACGGCCGGACGACAGGACGTCCGCGATGCGATCGTACCGCTCCCGTGCCGGCCCGCGCTTGAAGAAGAGCGGGGGATCGTAGCCCTCGGGATGAATGTCGTGGTTCGCGGTGGCGATCCAGCCACGCGCGGGGTTCAGTTCGCGCGGCAGGTCGTCGCGGAAGCCGTCCCACTCGTACTCGCCGGTGCCCGGCACCGGGAGCCGGCCGTGCCAGTTGGGACGCCGTGGTGACGCGGCGGCGGCCTGCCACGAGATGTGGCCGCTGGTGTCACCGCAGACCATGTTCTCGGTGGGCGCCTTGTAGTAGGCGAGGGCGTCGAGGAACCGGGCACAGTCATCCACGGTCTGCATCCGCAGCGCGGCGAGGTAGCCGGCGCTCCCGGGCTCGTGCATCGTGGACCGCAGCGCATAGGCGAGGTGGTGCACGGTGTCTTCGTGGAAGATCGGACCGTGGCGCGAGTACTTCAGCGTGACCACCACCGGGTCGGCGCCGCGGACGGGGATCGTGTCCGGCACGAGGCGCAGGTCCTCCCACGCGCCACGGAAGAGCACCTGGTTCCGGTTGGCCGGATTCACGCGCTCGACGTAGACGTCGGACTGGTCGGTGCCGACGATCGTGAGGCCCCAGCCGACGCGGCCGTTGTGGCCGATGGCGACGCCGGGGAGGGGCGGTTCGGTGGCGCCGATCAGGCTCCAGCCCGGCGCGTTGAGGTGAACGACGTACCGGATGGACGGGTTGGAGACGTTGCGGTGCGGGTCATTGGCCACGATCACGCGGCCCGATGCGGTGAGGCGTCCGCTGATCGCCCAGTTGTTGCTGCCGGGCGAGTTCTCGCGCGCTCCCGTGTTCTCGCTGGCCATGGCGTCGGCGAGGGCGCGATACTCCGGCAGGAGCGGAGGCCGCACCGGTCCCGTGCGCAGGGCCGCGAGGGCGCGCGATGGCGCGTCGTCAATGCGGGAGAGATCGACGCCGCGTGGCACGACGAGTTCGCGATACGGCGACGGCCTGGCGTTCCGGTTGGCCTCGCGGACGCCGAGCGTGTCCACGTCGCGGGCGAGTGACAGTTCGGCGCGGGCATCGGCGAGCGGCATCGCGGTCTGGGTGCGCAGCAGCGCGATGCCCGGCGTCCAGGGTTCAGGGCGCAGGCCGGTGAGCCGGTACTCGACCGGCAGCCGGCCGCCGGCGTGCGCGATGAAGGCGTTCACGCCATCGGCGAAGGCCTGGAAGATGCGCCGTCCGTCGGGGTGGTAGCTCGTCCACTCGCGGTCGTCCCACGGCCCGCGGTACCTGACGAGTCTCGCCAGGCGGTCGCTCTCGACGTAATCCGGTCCCAGGATCGCGGCGAGCGTTCCCTCGTAGGTCCGCCGGTACATGTCCATCTGCCACAGCCGGTCCTGCGCCTGCACGAAGCCCTGGGCGAAGAACAGGTCGTCCTGGTTGGAGGCGTAGATGTGCGGGACGCCCCAGGTGTCGCGGATCACCTCCACGCGGTCCTTGAGCCCCGGGAGCGTGATCGTTCCCTCGATCTGCGCGAGCGAGGCGCGGGCGAGGGCCTCGAACGTCGCCTCTGGCGTGCGGCGGCACGCGGTGAGCGCGGCGACGGCGGCAAGGGACGCGGCGGCGGCGACGCTGGCGTTTGGGCGCATGTGGGTCCCGAGGGAATCGGCTGGTCCCGAATGTGCCGCGCGGACGCCGGGCTGGCAAACCTGGCGGCAGCTGCTCCTCTCCGATCCGGCCGCGGTCGATCGCACCCCCGCGGAGATCACGAGCGAGGCGGGCCTGTTTCGGACCGGCAGGAACGACGCCGCGTCGCGCGCTTCAGCGATGGACTCGCAGGCGGACTGCCTCTTACCTTTGCCCCAGGAGGCCGGAGCCTGCCGCCTCTCCCACCACTCCCCTGCGGATTCTCACCGTGACTCCTCGGCGCTGATGGCGGACCACGCCGCGATCGCACCGCACTCCATGCCGCGGCGCGCCGAGGGATTCGCGGCGCGACGCCGGCGCATTTCCGCGGCCCCGGCGCCCGCC
>JABWBJ010000466.1 GCA_013360595.1 Gemmatimonadaceae bacterium
GCCGGGCCCCGCTCATGGCCGCGAGCCACAGCAGGCCCCCCAACCGACCGGTAATCCTCATCGGCCCTCCTCCGCCGGCCCTCGACCCTGCGGCCTCGCAGGCAACGACTTCCCGATCTCGGCCGCGGCGCGGAGGGCGAGGGCACAGAACGTCAGCGTGCCGTTCGCGCAGCTGCCGCTCACCATCGTCGGCGCGCCCGCCACGAACAGGTTCTCGTGCTCGAACGCGCGCCCCCACGAATCCACCACGCCGGTCGACGCGTCCTTCCCCATCCGGCACCCGCCCGCGGGATGGTCCTGAAAGCTGTCGCTCGCGGTGCGGATGACGCGGCCGTTGCCGGCCTTCGCCATCGTCGCGAACAGCTCGCGCAGTCGCTCCTCGGTCCAGGCGCGAAGATCACGAGACGCTTCGGCATCGCGCCAGGAGAGCTTCGGCAACGGGTCGCCGAACACATTGCGCCGCGACGCGTCCAGCGTCAGCTCGCTCTCGCGGGCCGGGATCACGTCGTAGTAGGCGCGCACGCGCGCCGTCCCCGTCGTCGTTCGCTCCCGCCAGTCCGCCAGCACCTGGTCGCCGAGCATCAGCTCGCCGGCGTCGTTGCGGATCCGCGGCCCCCGGTCGACGGCGGACTCCCACACCCGCAGGTCGTGCCGGAGGTACCGGTCGTACCGGGGCCGGCGCATGAACTGCTTGGAAACCAGCGAGTGCTGCTCGTTGAGGCCCGGGTACAGGCGGAGCGGCAGTGCGATGTACCCGCCGACATTCCGGTGCCCGGTGAGGTACTTGCCGACGAGGCCGGCCCGGTTCGCGAGCCCGCCAGGGTACCGCGAGTTGGCCGAGAGCAGCAGCAGGTGCGCGCTCCAGACGTACCCGCCGGCCACGACGAACGTCCCGGCCCGGATCTCGAGCGGTTCCGCGGGGCGGTCCCGGGCCACCGCCTGCGCGACTTCGATGCGCCCTCCGACCGCCACCGGCACCAGCCGCCTGACGAGCGTCCGGGTCAGCAGCGTCACCCGGTGCGTCGCCCGGAGCGCACGCCACGTCGCGTCCGGCGAGTACTTCGCTCCGACGGGGCAGATCGGCGTGCAGGTGTCGTTCCGGCAGCAGGCGCTCCGCCCCCGGTACGGCATCGAGTTCTTGGCCGACGGCTGGCTCCACATCGGAATCCCGGCCGCCGTCACCCAGCCGTGCAGCTGCTGGAGATTGTACGACAGCGGCAGCTTCGGCATCGGGAACGGCTTCCCCCGCGGGTCGAGGTCCGGCGGTCCCTGTTCCCCGGCGACGCCCATCCGCTCCTCGGCTTCCTGATAGTACGGATCGAGATCGTCATACGTGATGGGCCAGTCGTCGCCCACGCCGCACGCCGTCCGGAGCTGGAAGTCCTCCGGGCTGAAACGCGGGGTGACGCCTCCCCAGTGCATCGCCAGTCCGCCCACGCACATCGAGCGTGACTGGATGCCCTCCACCGAGGCGTCGTCGAGGTGATCGGCCGGCCACGGGCTCTCGCCGTAGTCGAGAAACCGCTTCCGGAGACGGTAGAAGTCGTGCGTCGGCGGAACGTCGTCGCCGGCCTCGACGACCACGATCCGTGCGTTCCGTTCATCCGACAGCTTCTCCGCCACCATCGCCGCCGTGATGCCGGAGCCGATGATGCAGACGTCGGTCTCGATGACGCGCGCGCTCACGAGGGGTCCCGGCCGGCATTCGGCGCCGTCCCCGGCTGGCCGCCGGCCAGGGGGAGCGGCATCCGCGGCGCGTTCACGAGAGGCCGGCACGACTGGCGCCCGATCCGCGCGCGGTAGCAGAGGTCCGTGGCGTCGGGCGTCGCGAAGTACCAGGCCATCAGCGCCACGGCCACATGATCGGCGCCGAGCGCGTCGGGCATCCTCGTCAGACGCTCGTCGGCGATCGCGGCGGTCACCAGAGCGCGGCGCTGGTCCGGCGTCAGCGCGATGAACCCCCGCTGGTGCTTCGACCGCGCCTCGCGATCGAGCGCCGCGAGCTGCGTCCTCCAGCGCGCGGCGGGTGACGGACCGGCGACGCGGATCTCCGTGCTCCCGTACGGGTGGTTGAGTTCCGCCCCCGGGCGGTATCCGGCCACCCACTGCGTGAAGGCCCGAGTCACCCGCGCGATCCCGGCGGCGCCGAGTTCCGCCGGGAGGACGACCTCCCCGACACGGGTGAGGAAGGAGGCATCGAGCGTCGGCGCCTGACCGGCGCCCGCGTCCGGACCCGG
>JABWBJ010000467.1 GCA_013360595.1 Gemmatimonadaceae bacterium
CGGCCACGCTCGCGCCCGCGGCCGACACCCTCCTGTTCAACGGCCTCCGGTACCGGCTCCTCGGCCCTTTCCGTGGCGGCCGCTCGACCGCCGTCGCCGGGATCGCCGGCCAGCCGCACACGTTCCTGGTGGGCTCCACCGGGGGCGGCGTCTGGAAGACGGATGACGCCGGGATGTCCTGGCGCAACATCACCGACGGCTTCTTCGGCGGATCGATCGGCGCCGTGGACGTCGCCGATTCGGACCCCAACGTCATCTACGTGGGAACGGGATCGGCCGACATCCGCGGCAACTCCTCGGCCGGCCGCGGCGTCTGGAAGTCCGTCGACGCCGGCGCCACCTGGTCCTTCATCGGACTCCCGGAGTCCGGCGCCATCCGGCGCATCGAGGTCCACCCGTCGAACCCGGATCTCGTGTACGTTGCCGCGTTAGGCCACCCCTTCGGCAGGAATCCGGAGCGCGGCATCTTCCGCTCGCGGGACGGCGGGAAGACGTGGGACCACGTCCTCGCGCTGAACGACTCCACGGGCGCGTCGGACCTCGCCATGAACCCGCGCAACCCGCGCGTCCTCTACGCGGGCATGTGGCGCGCCGAACGCAAGCCGTGGACGCTCATTTCCGGCGGACCGGAGAGCGGAGTGTACCAGAGCACCGACGGCGGCGACACCTGGAAGAAGCTCGCCGGCGGCCTCCCCACCGGCCTCACGGGCAAGGTGGGACTCACCGTGTCGCCGGCCAACCCCGACCGCGTCTGGGCCATCATCGAGGCCGAGCCCGCCGGCGGCGTCTACCGGTCCGATGACGCCGGGAAGACGTGGACCCGCACCAACAGCGAGAACAAGCTCCGCCAGCGGGCCTGGTACTACACGCGGGTCGTGGCCGATCCGCAGGACGAGAACACCGTCTACGGCCTCAACGTGCAGCTGTTCCGCTCGGTCGACGGCGGGAAGACGTTCGACGCCATCAACGTCCCGCACGGCGACACGCACGACCTCTGGATCAACCCGCGGGACCGCAACGTCATGGTCCTCGGCGACGACGGCGGCGGCGTGGTCTCGCTCAACCGCGGCCGCACCTGGTCGTCCATGAACCTCCAGCCGACCGCCGAATTCTACGACGTCATCGTGGACAACGGCTTCCCGTACCGCGTCTACTCGTCGCAGCAGGACAACACCAGCATCAGTCTCCCGGTCTGGACCGGCCCGCACGTGCTCCACCCGGTCAGCGATTGGCGTTATGCATCGGCGTGCGAGACGGGACCGGTCGCTCTCCATCCGGACTACCCGCAGGTGATGTACGGCGGCTGCTACGGCGGCGCCATCAGCCGCTTCGACATCACCACCGACGAACGCCGCTCCGTCATCATCTATCCGCAGCTGCAGCTCGGCCAGGCGGCCCGGGACCTCAGGTACCGCTTCCAGTGGGTCGCGCCCATTCTGGTCTCCCGGCACGACCGGAACACGGTCTACCACGCGTCGCAGTTCGTGCACCGCACGCGCGACGGCGGCATGACATGGGAGACGATCAGCCCCGATCTCACCACCAACGACCCGACGAAGCAGGTGGCGGCGGGCGGCCCGATCAACAACGACATCACCGGCGTCGAGATCACCAACGTCATCTTCGCGCTCGCCGAAGACCCGGCCGACGCCCGCACGCTCTGGGCCGGCAGCGACGACGGGCGGCTCCACCTCACGCGCGACGGCGGCGCCTCGTGGCAGGACATCACGCCCCCCGGCATGCCGTCCTACGGCACGGTCGAGAACATCGACCTCTCGGCGCACCGGCCGGGCCGGGCATGGGTCGGCGTCCAGCGCTACCGGCTCGACGACTTCCGGCCCTACATCTTCCGCACCGACGACTACGGCCGCACCTGGTCCCTGCTCACCGACAACACGGGCATCCCGATGGGCAGTCCGGTGCGGTCCGTCCGCGAGGACCCGGTGAAGGACGGCATCGCGTACGCCGGCACCGAGCACGGGCTCTACGTCACCTTCGACGGCGGACGCCGCTGGCAGTCGCTGCAGCTCAACCTGCCGATCTCGCCCGTGGCGGACATGCGCGTGCACCGGAACGATCTCGTGGTGGCCACGCAGGGACGGTCGATCTGGATCCTCGACGACCTGACGCCGCTCCACCAGATCGCGGACGTCGCCCAGGGCGCGAGAGCGCACCTGTACCGGCCGCGCGACGCGTACCGCGTGCAGATGGGCGGCGGCGGCGCCGGCGGCGTGG
>JABWBJ010000468.1 GCA_013360595.1 Gemmatimonadaceae bacterium
CCGCATCTCGCGGAGAACCGCCTGCTGGCCGTCGGCGGGGAGCGCGACCGGTGTGCGCGGGTCCGCGTCGCCGGCTGCCGCCGCGTCCTCGGAGGTCTTGCGCCTGGCATCACAGGCGAGCGACGCCACGAACGACGTGACCGCGACGGTGCTTCGCACCGACCGCAGACGGACTGCGTACCGCATGGTGTCTCCCGGGTGGACTGCCGGACAACTCCTTCGCCCTCACCCATGAAATCAGGGATGGCGCCAGCAGAGCGGCCATAGGGGCTCCGCCCACCCGGAGCCGGTGATTTCCGCAGGGACCCGGATCGCCCGCGGTCCGAGTGCCGGTCAGTCGTTGATCGGCTTCACCCGGACGGCCGTCCCGTAGCAGAGCACTTCCGTCACGCCCTTCATCATCTCGTTCGCGTCATAGCGAACGCCGATCACCGCGTCCGCGCCGGCCAGATCGGCCTGGTGCAGCATGGTATCGAAGGCCTGTTGCCGCGTCCGTTCCGCGAGTTCGGTAAAGAGCGAGATGTTGCCGCCGATCAGCGTCTGCAGCCCGGCGCCGATCGTGCCGAAGACCGACCGCGACCGCACGACCACACCGCGCACGACCCCCAGGCACTCTACGATGCGGAACCCGGGCAGGTCGAAGCCGGTGGTGGTGGCGCTGTGCGGGATGTCGGAGACCTGCGAATGGATGATCGAGGACATGGGGGGATCGATGGATGGGTTGCTCGGCGAGCCGCGATGAGGAACACTGCAGTGGCGGAGGGCTCAGCGCCATGAGGGCGCCTTCGATCGGATTGCGGGTGGGCGACGCACGTCGCTCGCGCCGGCGGCAGGGGCGTCATCCCGGCGGCGGACCGAACCACACGACCCGCCCAACGCAGCGCATGAGCGCCGGCTCAACTGCCGTTATGTGGCGGGACGCGATTGCCGCTTCTCCAGCGCGCGGAACCATCCGGCCAGACGCCACGCCACGATCGGGAACAGGATCGCGTAGCCGGCCACGCCGACCAGCTGCAGACGCATGTTGCCGACCAGTGGGCCGATCAGCCCCGCCAGGCACAGTCCACCGGCAGCGCGCAGCCACGCTCGCAGACGCAGCCCATGCTCGGTGGCTGGCAGCGCGCCGGCCGCCAGCACGAGCGCGAGTCCGAGGAGGAAGTCCCAGGCGAACAACTCGACGGCGTATGTTGCCGAGGGCCAGACGAGACCGTGGCTTCCGGTCGCCCGGCCGGACGTGAGCTCGACGAGATGGACTCCCATCGTGGCGAACGCGAACATCGCGGCGCAGCAGGCGGAGAGGGTCGCCCACAGTTGTCGAGCGGGCTCCGTCGACGCGTGGAGTGCGACGAAGAGCGCAAGCGTGGGCAGCGCCGACGCGATGGCGAGCACTTCCATGATCGCCAGGATCGGATCCGCGATGGGCTCCGACAGTCCGTGCCGCGCCATGCCTGCCGCGAGCACGATCGCATAGGTGACGCCGACCATGGCGACAGCGACTCCCGATCGCGCCCCGAGCCGTGCAGCCGTCATCGCACGCCGCTCCGGGCGCGTCGCGCACCGACAGCCGTTCGTCGGTCCGGCGCAGGCGCCGTCACGCTGCTCCAGTAGCGTTCAAGCCCTCTCCGCCGGCTGGTCCGGAAGGATTGAGCCGGATACGGAGTTTCGCACGCGAGAAATCGTATGACAGCACGGGCGATACTGGTGGGGATGGCGCGGCCCAGGGTGTCGCGGGTCTTCGGCAGGCATTCCCGAACCAGGAACGCAGTGTACCGGGCCACCGCCGGACGAATACGATCGACGATCAGCGTCTGCCAGGCATCTCCGAACTTCGGATCCTGATTCGGACGGCCGGCTGTAGCGGGGCCACGCGGTGTCCGGGAGGGCGATCATCGCCTCCGAGTTGCTGACGTACCTGATCCGCCGGCGCCCGCGAAGGTCGGCTCCAGCCAGTTCTTAGGCGGATGGTGGAGGGGCAGGGCTGGTGCTCCTCTCCAAGGCCGGAACCTCCAGGAGTATGAGCCAAGTGAACCCGACGATCCAGAGACCTCGCTGGAAGAGGCCTGCGTCGGCGCCTGAAGCGAAGAAGGCTCCTGAAAGGAGCATGGTGAGCACAAACGCTGCAGCATCGAGGATTGAATCGCCCCGGGTTTTCCGGAGAGCTCGTTACGTGAGTGCACCGGCGGTCAGTTGAGCCGCCTGCGTGCGGTGAAACTGCTCCTCGTACTCCGCCG
>JABWBJ010000469.1 GCA_013360595.1 Gemmatimonadaceae bacterium
CCCGTCCGCCACCACCGCCGCGGCGTCCGGAGTCTGGTGTGGCGGTCCCGGGCGTGGTGGCGCCAGGAGTCGCGGCGCCCGGCGTTCCGGCGCCCCGCCCGCGTCCCGTCGCTGCCATGACCGAATCCACGTACTGCGGCGGGAGGGTCGAGATATAAGCATCAAAGGCCGCCGCCGATTCAACCCCGAGTCCGCTGATATTGCCGACGACGGGCCGGGCGGGGATCGGCTTGAGCTGCGCACCGAGTTCCCGGAGCTTCTCGACCACGGTCGCTGGCGAGGCGTCATCGTACCCGATCCGGAACTGCGACAGGTCAGCGCGGCGATCGAACCGGAAGGGGGCCGTCACGGTCGCCGGGTCCTTCTCGTCGGCGCCGTGGATGACGTTGAAGACGAGGGCGCAGTCCTCGATGGTCCGGCACATCGGCCCGACCTTGTCCATGCTCCACGCCAGCACCATGCCGCCATACCGGCTCACGCGGCCGAAGGTCGGCCGGAGTGCGCTCAGTCCATTGCGAATCGTGGGCGACACGATGGAGCCCTGCGTCTCGGTGCCGATCCCGAAGGCGACACACCCCGCGGCGGTGGCCGACCCCGGACCCGCCGAGGAGCCGCTCGATCCCTGCGACGGGTTCCACGGGTTCTTCGTCTGCCCGCGGTACCAGTTGTCGCCCTGCGCGAACAGTCCGGTCGCCAGCTTGGCGATGAGGATCGCGCCGGCGTCCCGCAGCCGAACGTGGACTTCCGAGTCGACATCGATCACCTGGTCCTGGTGCGCCTTCGAACCCCACGTGGTGCGCGTGCCCTTCACGGCGAAGAGATCCTTGAGGCCGTACGGGATGCCGTGCAGCGGGCCGCGGTACCGCCCGGCGCGGATCTCGGCGTCGGCCTGCTGCGCCGCCTCGCGCGCGGGCCCCTCCAGGATCGACACCGCGCACAGCAGCACCGGGTCCAGTCGCTTGAGGCGATTGAGGTAGATCTCGGTGAGCTGGACCGCGGAAACGCGCCGCGACTCTACCAGCGCGGACAAACGATGGGCCGGGAGGAAAGCGATTTCCTCCTCCGTGGCCGGGACCGGGCCGCTCCAGGGCTCGACGGTGAACGTCGCGCGCTCGAAGGCCTCACGACCTCTCTCCCGCGCCAGCCTCTCCAGGTAGGCGCCCGTGCCGCCCGGGTAAGGCTGGAAGACCATCGCCGGCGGCTCTCCGTTGCCGAGGGGTCGCGGCGGCGCCTGTGGCTGCTGGCCACGGCCGCCTCCCTGGGCCAGCGCAGGTCCGGCGATGCCAAGCGAGGCTGCGGTGGCCAGGGCGCCGCGCATGAAGGCGCGTCGGTCGACCTGCGGTTCGTCCTCGGGCAGGCCTGGAAGGGCGGTATCGTCGTTTGCGGCGCTCATTGGGGGCGTATTGCGGGTCGTCGTCAGTGGGACCGCATTAGAGTAGCGTCGCGCCGGGTGACCGTCCAATCGTCAGCGGACGGTGAGGGTCCCGCGCAGCCTGAGGTCGCGTGATGAGGCCCCCACGGTGACACGGAAGGCCCCCGGCTCCACCACCCAGCGACCGCTGCCATCCAGCATGCGGAGGTGCCGAGGGGTGAGCATCATGCTCACCCGGCGCGATTCTCCCGGTTGGAGCGAGACGCGCTCGAAGCCCTTCAGTTCCTGTACCGGCCGGGCGACAGAGGCCAGCAGGTCGCGCACGTAGAGCTGCGCCACTTCGTGACCGGCTCGCCGGCCGCTGTTCCGCACGGTGAAGCTCACGCGGACGCTGTCACCCGGTCCGATCGTGTCGCGATCGAAACGGAGCGAGTCGTACTCGAACGTGGTGTAGCTGAGCCCGTGGCCGAACGGGAAGAGGGGGTGACCGGAGAGATCGACGTAGTCGTCGCCGCGGCCGGTGGGCTTGTGGTTGTAGACGAGCGGCAGCTGGCCCTCCTCGAGCGGGAACGTGATCGGCAGGCGGCCGGCGGGATTCACCGCGCCGAAGAGCACGTCGGCGACGGCATGGCCGCCCTGTTCTCCGGGGTACCACGCCATGACCACGGCGCCGACGCGATCGAGCCAGCGCGACATCGTTACCGCACTGCCGCCGATGACGACCACGACGACGGGCGTCCCGGTCGCCGCGACCGCCTCGATCAGTTCCGCCTGGCGCCCCGGCAGCGAGAGCCGGGCGCGGTCACGGAACTCGCCCTCCTCGATGCCTGCCACCACCACCGCGACGTCGCT
>JABWBJ010000470.1 GCA_013360595.1 Gemmatimonadaceae bacterium
GCTGGCCGGGCCGCGGCCGCAAGTGGCCGGCGAGGCTGGCCGGCTCGTGCACGTGACGCTGAACCGGCTGGAGGCGCGTCTCGACGGGATACCGGGCATCTCCGGTCAGGACAGGCAGCCGCGCGCCGGCCCAGCGCGCGCAGGCGTCCCTCTGCGTGCTGCGCTCAACGCCCTGCGCTCGGCTATCTGCTATCCACGGTCTGCAGGATCCCCACCGTGTCGCCCACTTCGGCCGCGAACCGTTCGACCTGGTTCCAGTCGGTGTACTCGTGGTCCCGTGACGTGTCGGTCGATCCGCCGTGCATCGCCGATGCGCGCTTCATATACCACCGGAGCAGGAAACCGTACTTCGTGTAGTTGATCGCGCCGGCGATGCTGGCCGACGCGGCCGGGCGCCAGCTTTCCGCCGCGAGGAAGCCGTCGAGGATGCGCTGCGCCGCCTGGCGCCCCTTGGCCGAAGGGCTGCCCGCCGAGGCGCTCACGAGGAAGAAGGCACTCGGCGTGCGGTTCAGCGCGGCGAGGTTCTCGCGCACGAAACGCCGGATGGGGGGCTGCACGCCACGGGCGATCAGGGAGGCACCGACGACGATCGCCGAGTATTGTTCCGGGCCGAGCGATGGCCGGCCCCGGGCGGCATCGCAGTACTCGACGGCTGCTCCGCCGCGTTGCAGCACTTCGCCGATGCGACGGGCGATCTTCGCGGTCTGACCGTACGACGTTCCATAGATGACCAGCACTCGACCTGCCGACACGTTTCCTCCGGAGTGGGGCAACAATACGATCCACGCGGCACGCCCGGTCGAACGATCGGGAGAACACGGGGCGCGCGTCGGGAGTTCCCGGACCACCGACGGCAGATCGCGCGAGGAGCGGCGGTGAACTTCCGCGCCATCCTTCTCTGGGTCCACCTGATCCTCGGGCTGACGGGCTTCGTGATCATCGCGGTGCTTGGAGTCACCGGCGCCTACATCACGTTCGCCCCGGTGCTGGGACGCTGGCTGAACCCGGTCCCCAGGGTCGGCGGCGCGGTAGCAAGAGGCGATCCGGTGCGGCTGGTGGCGGCGGCGGAGTCGGCCTTCTTCCCTGTCACCGCGACCAGTCTCTCGTATGGCGCACCGGGTGAGGCAGCGTCGATCGAACTCGAGGATCGGACCACCGTGTTCGTGGATCCGGCGTCGGCGCGGGTGGTGGGATCGCGTCCGAGGCCGGTGATCAGCCTCGCGAACGTGAGCTGGGCGATGCGCCGGCTGCACGTGCAGCTTCTCCTGCCGCGCGGCGGCCAGCTCCTGGTGACGCTCGTGACGCTGGAGGCGTTGCTTCTGACGCTGACCGGTCTCTGGCTCTGGTGGCGGAAGAAGCACTGGAAACTCTGGCCGTGGCGGGGTTCCCTCTTCCGGATGTCGTGGGACCTGCACTCGGCGACCGGGATCTGGTTCGCGGTGCCGGTGGCGGTCATGGCGCTGACGGGCATCCTGCTCTTCTGGCCCGCGCCGCTGAGCCGGCTGGCGGGCGTGCCTCTGTCGCCGTGGCTCGACGCTCCGGCGTCGGTGATCCCGCCGGAGGGGCCTTCTGTGCGCGTACCCCTCGCGCGCGTCATGGCGGTGGCGGACAGCGTCCGGCCGGGAGAGCCGGCGGATGCGGTCGCGATTCCGTCCGGTCCACTGGGGTCATTCGGCGTCTGGAAGGGGAGCGCGTCCATCTACGTGGACCGGTACAGCGGGGCCCTGATCGCCGTGCGCGAAGACCAGCCCCCGAACGCGGCGGACCGCGCGCTGGTGGCGGTGGAGTACGCGCACACGGGCGAGCTCTGGGGCGTGCCGGGCCAGGCGATCATGACGATCGGGAGCCTGGCGCTGGCGGTGATGGCGATGACGGGCGCGGTGCTGGGCTGGAAGCGGCTGCAGATTCTTGCCGGCCGCCGTCAGCGGGAGCCGGGCGACTGACGGCTACGCGGAACCGTGGCGCGGTTGCCGGGGCGCGTCGATCACGGGGTGATGGACGACCAGGCACAGCACGGACGCGAGGGCGGTGAGGCCGACGGTGGCCAGATCGTGTCGAAACAGGAAGAGCGTGGGCGATGAGAGCGCGATCGCCGTCAGGCCGCTCCGCGTGAAGTGCCGCGTGGCGAGGTACGCGAGCGCGCCGGCGCCGAGCAGGACCAGCGATGCGACCGGGTCGAGCACGACGATGCCGCCCAGGCCGGTGGCCGCGCCCTT
>JABWBJ010000471.1 GCA_013360595.1 Gemmatimonadaceae bacterium
GTCAGGCGGCCGATCGCGGCCGGGCGGCCGTCGACCTTGCGGACGTCGTCGACGTCCACGCGCCATCCGTCGCCGACGATCTCGCCGCCGTCGGACACCTGGCCCCCCGACTCGGCGTAGAACGGCGTCTCGCGGAGCAGGACGGCGACCCGCCCGCCGTCCAGGTGCCGCACCGCGGTCACCTGCGTCTCGATCTCCACCGTGTCGTAGCCGACGAAAGCGGTGGCGGGCAGATCGGCGCCATCCTTCCGCTCCCACGCCGTGAGGTCCGCCAGGGCATCGACGCCCAGCGTGAGCTTCCGCGCCTTCCGCTCCTCCTGCGATTGCTCGCGCTGCCGGCCCAGCGCCGCCTCGAAGCCGGCGATGTCCACCGTGTACCCGCGCTCCCGCGCCATCAGCTCGGTGAGGTCGATCGGAAAGCCGAACGTGTCGTACAGCCGGAACGCGTCGTCCCCGCTGATGGTGCCACGCACGGCCGTCGATCCCTGGGTCGTGTGCAACGGGGCGATCTCGTCGAAGCGTTTCATCCCGCCATCGATCGTGGCCAGGAAGCGCTCCTCTTCGGCGCGAGTCGTCTCGATGATGTGGGCCGCGCGCTGCCGCAGTTCCGGATACACGCCGGCCATCGTGTCGATCACCGTCCCCACCACGCGCACCAGCGTGGGCTCGCGGCGGCCCAGGAGCCACGCATGGCGCACGGCCCGCCGCAGAATCCGGCGCAACACGTACCCCCGCCCCTCGTTCGACGGAAACACCCCGTCGGCCAGCAGGAACGCCACCGCGCGCGCATGGTCGGCGATCACCCGGAACGACGCCGGGTCGTGACTGCCGGCTCGTGACCGCTTGCCGGCCGTTCCGCCCGGGCGCCCCTGGTACGGAAGTCCGACCACCTCCTCGATCGACGCGATGAGCGGCGAGAAGACGTCGGTATGGAAGTTGTTCGTGACCCCCTGCATGACCGCAGCAATGCGTTCGAGGCCGGCCCCGGTATCCACCGACGGCTTGGGCAATGGGACCAGTGTCCCGTCCGGCTGCCGGTCGAACTGCATGAAGACCAGGTTCCAGATCTCCAGGAATCGCCCCGCCTCCGATCCCTCGACGAACGCCTCGAGCGAGAACTCGCGCCGGTCCGGTTCGGTCCACTCGCCCGCCGCACCCGCGGGGAACTCCCAGTCGCGCGCCAGGTGGGCGAGGTCGACGTAGATCTCCGAGCACGGGCCGCACGGACCGGTGTCCGCCATCTGCCAGAAGTTGTCCTTCTCCCCCAGCCCGTAGATGCGCGAGTCCGGGAGGCCGGCCACCTCGCGCCAGAGCGCGCGGGCCTCGTCGTCCTCTCGATAGACCGACACCCGCAGGTGCTCGGCGGGAATGCCCAGGTTCCCCGCCTCACGCGGCCCCGTCACCCACTCCCAGGCGAACCGGATGGCGTCCCGCTTGAAGTAATCCCCGAACGAGAAGTTCCCGAGCATCTCGAAGAACGTGTGGTGGCGCGCCGTGTGGCCCACCTGCTCGAGATCGTTATGCTTGCCCCCGGCGCGGACACACTTCTGGGCCGTGACGGCCCGGCGACCGTAGTCCGTCTCCTCGAGCCCCAGGAAGACCTTCTTGAACTGCACCATCCCCGCGTTGGTGAACAGCAGGGTCGGATCGTCCCCGGGGACGAGCGACGAACTGGGCCTGATCGCGTGATCGTGCTGCCGGAAGTACTGGAGGAAACTCTGGCGGATGTCCGAGGCACGCATAGAACCGGAAATATAGCGGTCCGGGACTGGGACCCCGCTTCAGGTCTCGCTCAGCACCGCCTGCAGCACGCGCCGGATGACACCGCCGTCATAGCCGCGCCGCGCGAGGAAGGCGTACAGTCGCTGGCGCCGCGTGGCCTGGTCGAGCGCACGGAGTGCGCGAAGCCGTTTCCGTGCCGCCGCCAGCGCCGCGCCCTCCTCGTCCAGGTCCACCTCCGAGAGGGTCTGTTCGATGGCGGCATCCGCGACATCGGCGGACACGCCACGCCGTCGCAGGACCGCAACGACCTTGCGGCGGGACACGCCACCGGCGAGAACCTTGGCCCGCGCCACCTGGCGTGCGTAGGCCGCGTCGTCGACGTAGCCCTGCGCCAGGAGGCGGTCGATGGTCCAGGCGATCTCCGGCTCGTTCGCACCGGCCCGCCGCAGCCTGACCCGCAGGTCGCGCGACGAGCGCGCGTTCACCG
>JABWBJ010000472.1 GCA_013360595.1 Gemmatimonadaceae bacterium
TCTCGGCATCTCCGTCGTCAGGCGCACGACCGTCGGCGACGGCGCCGCCCCCATCGCGGCCGCCGTGCGCGAGGCGCTTGACCGCACCGGCGCCGTCATTACCACCGGAGGCCTCGGTCCCACGTCGGATGACCGCACGCGCCCGGCCATCGCAGCCCTCTTTGGCCGCGACCTCGTGCATGACGAAGCGATCTGGCAGGGACTCCGGAAGCTCTGGCGGGAGAGGGGACGGTCCGGAGAGCCGCCGGAGTCGAACCGGGTCCAGGCCCTGGTGCCCAGCGGTGCGACCGTGCTGACGAACCGGCACGGGACCGCCCCCGGCCTCCTCCTCGAGGACGAAGACGGGCGCTGGGTGGCGATGCTCCCCGGTGTCCCGCGCGAGATGCGAGGCCTGATGGCCGACGAACTCCTGCCACGCCTCCGTGAGCGGACCGCCGCCGACCGGCGCGTCATCCGCTCGCTGACCCTGCGAACGACGGGGATCGCCGAGTCGATGCTGCCGGGGCTCCTGGGCGAGTACGCCGACGGATTCGGCGCGGCCACGCTCGCCTACCTGCCCGGTCAGGAGGGCGTGGATCTGCGGCTGACGGTGCGCGACGCGCGGCCCGAGGACGCGGACCGGACGCTCAGCGACGCCGCCGACCGCCTCCGCGAACGGCTGGGTGTGCACTGGTATGCCGACGGTCCCACCGACCTCGCCGAGGTGGTGATCGCCGCCTGCCGGAGGGCGGAATGCCGGCTGGCGGTGGCCGAGAGCTGCACGGGTGGGCTCCTTGCCGCGCGACTGACCTCGGTGCCGGGATCGAGCCAGGTGGTCCTGGGCGGCGTCGTGGCGTACGACAACACGGTCAAGATCGCGCAGCTCGGTGTGCCCGCCGATCTGCTCGCCCGGCACGGGGCAGTGAGTGAGGAGGTTGCCCGGGCAATGGCCGCCGGCGTCCGGTCGGTCCTTGGCTCCACGATCGGCGTCGGCATCACCGGAGTGGCCGGCCCCGACGGAGGGACGGCGGAGAAGCCCGTCGGGCTGGTGTGGATTGCCGTGGATCGCGCGGAGGGTGCAGACGTGCACGGCGGGCGATTCGTCGGCGACCGCGCCGAGATACGGTTCCGGGCCACGCAGGCCGCCCTCAACATGATCCGGCGCGGGCTCGCCGGCTCGCGTTGAGCATGCCGCGTTGCGGCTCACCCCGTCGTCCGCCGACATTTCCTTCGAGGGACTTCAGTCACGCCGCCCGCGGCCACCCGCTGGCACCAGTCCCGACCGACCGACGTACGATCTGGCCATGGACAAGCGAAGTGCTTCGATGAGTGACGACGAGCTGGCGGCGGCCGCCGCCGAGGCGGCGGCCACGCTCGCCAGTCAGGATTCCGGTCCCGGGGACGCCGCCGCGCCGCCGGAGGCGACGGAGCTCGCACGCCTCGAGGAGGCGCTGACGGCGGAGCGCGACAAGCACCTCCGGCTGGCGGCCGAGTTCGACAACTTCCGCAAGCGCATGGTCCGCGAGCGGCAGGACGCCGGTACGCGGGCGCAGGCCGACCTGGTGCTGGGGTTGATCGAGGTGCTCGACGACATCATGCGGTTTGCCCACCTGGACCCGTCGACCGTTGACAGCAACACGGTCGTCCAGGGGGTGGCCATGGTGGAGCGGAAGGTGATGAAGTCACTGGCCGGTCACGGCCTGGAGCTGGTGGATCCCGTCGGACGGCCGTTCGACCCGGCGTTCCATGAGGCCGTCGGGACGGAGCCGGCCGATTCCAGCGAGGAGGATCACCTCGTGGCCCGCGTCTACCAGCCTGGTTACGTGTTCCGCGGCCAGCTGCTGCGACCTGCGCGGGTGGTCGTGAAGCAGTGGCTGGGCTGAACCAGCGACCGGTCCATGGCTCAGACACGGGACTACTACGCCGTCCTCGGCGTCGCGTCGTCCGCGACGCAGGAAGAGATCAAGAAGGCGTATCGCCGGCTGGCCAAGCGGTATCATCCGGACGCGAACCAGAATGACCCGAAGGCCGCCGAGCGGTTCAAGGAGGTGTCCGAGGCCTATCAGGTCGTCGGCGACCCCGACAAGCGCAAGCAGTACGACTCGGGGCGGCTGTTCGGACCGGGAGGGCCGGGCGGCTTCGGAGCTGGGCCGGGCGGCGCGGGCTTCGACCCCTCGTCGTTCGGGGACATCCTCTCGAACCTGTTCGGCGGCGGCGGTCCCGGCG
>JABWBJ010000473.1 GCA_013360595.1 Gemmatimonadaceae bacterium
CGCTGTCGGTATTGGCCACGGCCTGGCCGCCCAGCGCACGGATTTCATCGACCACGCGCTGCGCGGGACCAGCGGCACCGCGTCGATCGCGGTCATGGCGAAGCCGACGGGCCGGTCGCCCGCTGGCGGTCGTCACCGGCGCCCGCTACTCTAGGCTCGACCCACGCGCCACCGGCACGGGAGCCGCCATGAAGGTCGGACACGACATCGAGACGAAGCGCGCGAACTGGTCCTTCGACGGGAACGTCGCCGACACGTTCGTGGAGCATGTGCGGCAGTCGGTCCCGCTCTACGACGCCGGCCACGACCTCGTGTGCTCGATCAGTGACTACTTCGTCCGGGACGACAGTCTCTCCTATGAGATCGGCACGTCGACGGGCCAGCTCCTGCGGAAGCTCGCCGAGCACCACGCCCACAAGCCCGGGGCGCGCTGGGTGGGCATCGATCCCGTGGAGGCGATGGCGGAGAAGGCGCGGGAGTACTGCGCCGGCCTCGCCAGCGTGGAGATCGTCTGCGACGACGCGCTCACCTTCCCGTTCGAGAAGGCCGACCTCTTCGTGTCGTATTACTGCATCCAGTTCGTTCCGCCGCGGCACCGCCAGGAGCTGCTGAACCGACTGTACGAACGGCTGCACTGGGGCGGCGCGCTCATCATGTTCGAGAAGGTTCGCGGCCCCGACGCCCGGTTCCAGGACATGTCGGTAGCGCTCTACAACGACTTCAAGGCGCGGAACGGCTTCACGGCCGACGAGATCCTGAACAAGACCGCCAGCCTCAAGGGCGTGCTCGAGCCCTTCAGTACCGAGGGGAACCTGGGCCTGCTGCGGCGCGCCGGATTCACCGACGTCATGTCGGTGATGAAGTGGATCTGCTTCGAGGGCTTCCTCGCGATCAAGTAGCTGGCGCATCTCGTCGTGGGCCCGGGGCAAGCCGCAGCGGGCGGTCGCCGGGATGGGACCGGGAAACGTAATCAGCGGGAGGCCGCGTCCTGAATGGCGTCCAGCGTTGCCCGGGCCGCCTCGCGCCATGAGAGCGCCGTGGCTCGTGCGTGCGCCGCCGTCCCCAGCGCATCGCGTCGGGCGCGATCGGTGAGCAGCGCCCCCATGGCCTGTTCCAACGCGGAAGCATCACCCGGCGCGACGAAGATGCCGCCGCCCGCCAGGAGTTCCGGCAACGGACTCTCGGTCGTGGCGATCACCGGCGTTGCGCAGGCGGCCGCTTCGACGGCCGGCAGCCCGAATCCTTCGGCCTCGGACGGCAGGAGCGACGCCACCGCCCCGGCAAGCAAGGGCCGCAGCTCGTCATCGGGGACGAACCCGCACCAGTGCACGAGCGATCCGGTCCCCGCGCGGGCGACAATCGCGTCCAGGCGGCCCACTTCCTGATGAAACACGTCGGCGTCTCGCGAGCCCACCAGGAGGAGGTGCGGCGGGTCGGCACCATGGGCGCGGCTGAGCGACGCGTGGGCGCGGAGGATGAGATCGACCCGTTTGTGTGGATTGAAGCCGCCGACGTAGGCGAACCACCTCGCATCGGGCGGAAGGCCCAGCCGGCGGGCGGCCTCCGAAACCTCGGCCGGCGCACAGGGGCGGTAGGCGACGGCCGGCGCTTCCACCGCCACGCGAATCCGGCCCGGGTCGACGCGGAGCACCGCGGCGATGGAGCGTGCCGAGTACTCCGACACCGTCAGGACCACGCGCGCCTGCGAGAGGGCGACCCGGACCTTGAGCGCCCAGAAGAGCCGGGCCCGCAGGGACGGCAGCGTGAGGTGCGGAAACCGTTCGGGGATGGTGTCGTGGATCGTGACCACCGCCGGGAGCCGCGGCGGGAGCGGGAAGTACGTGTAGACCGATGGGGAGAAGAACACGTCCGGCCGGACGCGGGCGACGGCCCGGGTGAGGCGCAAGAGATCGCGCGGGGACCGGCTGGAGGCGGCGGCGGCCGCCCGGGTCGGCGATTCGTCGAGAGCGACCTCGATGCGCTGGACGTTAGGCAGCGCGTCCGGAAAGGCCTCGAACGAGCGCCGGTCGCCGAAGCAGGCGAAGGTGTCGGACGGCGCGAGCGGCGCCATGGCGCGCATGAGTTCGCGCGCGAACCGGCCGTAACCGCGGATGTTCGCCCAGCAGGTCGCGTCCACGCCGATGAGCATCAGGCGGGCTCCGCATCGCCAGCGCGACCC
>JABWBJ010000037.1 GCA_013360595.1 Gemmatimonadaceae bacterium
GCCGAACCCGCCGGCCCCGCCGGCCCCGGCGCCGCCCCGGCCGGCCTGAACCGCCTGCTTGCCGTAGCGGATCCAGCTCGCGCCGCCGTTGGTGGACTTGTAGAAGCCCTGGCCGCCCTGCGCTTCGACCAGCGCGTAGATCTCCGTCGGAGTGCGGCGGCCTTCGATGGAGAGCGCGATCCGGCCGATGTCGCAGCGCGGCAGCCCGTTCGTGAGCCGGTTCCAGGTCCGGCCGCCGTTCGACGACTTGAAGAGACCCGCTTCCCGGCCGCCGCCGATCGCCTGGCCCACGTGGCGCCGGCGCTGGTACGCCGAGGCGTAGATCACGTCGGGGTTCCGCGGATCGAGCACGAGATCCGTGACCCCCGTGTTCTCACTGATCGTGAGCACCGCGCTCCAGGTCGCGCCGCCGTCGGTCGTCTTGTACAGCCCGCGCTCTCCGCCGGCGGAGAAGAGCGGACCCTGCGCGGCGACGTACACCACGTTGGAGTTGCGCGGGTCGATCACGATCTTCCCGATGTGCTCCGACGCCTCGAGCCCCATGCGGCGCCAGGTCTTCCCGGCGTCGGTCGACTTGTAGACGCCGTCCCCGAAGTGCGCGCTGCGCTGGCTGTGGTTCTCGCCGGTGCCGAGCCAGATCACGTTCGAGTTCCGGGGATCGATCACCACGCAGCAGAGCGTGAACGACGGTCCGTCGTCGAAGATCGGCTCGAAGGAGAGTCCCCGGTTCACCGTCTTCCAGAGGCCGCCGAAGGCGGTGGCCACGTACCACACGTTAGGGTCGCGGGGGTCGATCTCGACGTCGGCGATGCGACCCGACACGAAGCCCGGGCCCAGCGCGCGGAACGCGATGCCCTTCAGCGTCTCGGGATCGAGCCCGCCGCCCTGGGCCGGGAGGGGTTGGGCAACGGTCGAGAGGGCCGCCGCAAGCAGGGCGGCGCAGGTCGGGATGAGTCGGCGCATCGGACGGGACGGAGTCGGAACGAATGAGGTGCCCGTCAAGCTACGCCCTGAGATTCCTCCGGCAACAGCCCTTCACGCTGGACGCCGCCCGGTGCGCCGCGCAGTCGCGCCAACCTCTGCCCGACGCCCTGCGCGCCCGGCGCTCGGCGCTCGACGCTCGACGCTCGTCAGTTCGGCGCCCTCACTCCCGGCCCGCCATAGAACCGCGCGTGGCCGATCGTGGGCCCGTGCGGATCCAGCGCCGTGCGGATCGGCGCGATCACCTGGCGTATGCTGCCCGGAAACGACGACGTCCGTCCGTTCCGCCCGTACGGATCGGTGAACCAGACCGCGGGACCCTCCGCGTTGTCGATGCGGTTGCCGTTGATGTCCACCTTGCGCCGGACGCCGTTGAACGGCGAGCGCGGGTCGTCCCAGGCGATGCCGGTGACCTGTCCGTTCCCGGTCGCCTCCGCGCACGCGCCACCGCGGGCCCGGTCCCCGTTGGGTTCGGCCGCGTAGCACATGTCCATGGGCCGCCCCACCAGATTCGGCGCCGACGGATCGTAGAACCGGCTCGGCAGGGGCACCTGGAAGTACGGATCGAACGACGCGATGGTCGAGCCGTTCTCGCGCCGCACCTGGTTCGACGTCTGCCAGCTTTCGTGCAGGGCCGATCCCAGGTTGGACGTCCGCGTGCCGCCGACGAGCATGTGCTCCAGCACGCAGTCGCGGTCCGGGATCAGGCGCTGGCCGCCGCCGTGCGGTGAATTGAGCGGAGTCGGGGCCCCGGCCGTGATGCGCGTGCTGCCGTCGCACGACCGCACGAACTCCCCCGGCTTGCCGATCGCCGTCAGCATCGTCACGTGCATCGTCGTGCCGTCGTTGCAGGCGATGTGATAGACGAGTTCGTGCACGTTGTTCGTGAACGCGTCCTTCGAGTGCGTCCCCTGGTGCAACTTCACCAGAACGTCACAGCGGATGTCGAACAGCGGCGAGGCGACATCGGAGTTGACGCGCATGGCGACGCCGTTCTCCCACTCCACCTTGTGCCCGACGTGATCCTCGTGGCGGGGATTGAGAGGATCCCAGACCTCGAGCTGCTCGTTCGCGTACCCGAACGGGATCGGCCCCACCATCGCCGCCAGCCGGGAGCCCGAGGGATCCCGCCCATGCTCGTGTCCGAACCGGCATCCCGACGCAGGATCGACCGGCGGATGCCACGTCGGGTACCGCTTGCCGTCCGGTCCGAGCGTCGCGTATCGGTCATGCTGCTCTTTCGTGCAGGTCTCGTTGGGCCCCGGCGCCCAGAGGCCGAAGGCGCGGGCCGGAGGCGCCGACGCCGGATCGGGGCCGGTGCCGTCGGGCAGGCACGCCGCCGCCCCCAGCCACAGGACGAGTACGGAACCACGGATCACCGCCATCGGAACACTCCGGTCGGAAGTCATCGCCTCGTCCACGCGAGGCCGTATTGCAGAAGAGTCATGCCGCCAAAGGGCGTGACGAGCGCGCCGTTGAGCCGCATGGCGCCGCCGCTCCCGGTCAGCCAGCTCGCATACGGAACGACGACGTTCCGGCCGGCGAGCGGAATCCGGTAGCCGAGACCGACCATCGACGTCAGCGCTGTGGTGCGCAGCTCCTCCTCGTCCGACGAGGCGGCGTACCGGCCGATCCCCAGGCCGGCCTTGAGGATGAACCCCGCATCCCCGGCGGGATACAGCTGGATCGCCGGCATGAGCGCGAGCACGGTGCGTGACGCTCCGTCCGACGAGTGCCACCACCAGTTCGCCTCGAGCGCACGGCGGAGCCGTGAACGGAACGGCGCGTCGATGCCGAGCATCCCCGCGAGGCCACGCTCGCCCTTGCCGGTGCAGAACGGGCAGGTGAGCGCGCCGGCCCCTCGGCTGAGGCCGACGGTCACCGCCACTCCGTCACCGGGGCGAAGCGTGGCTTGCGCCTCGCCCCGAACCGGCGACGCGCACACGAGGATGAGGAGCACTGCGAACGGGGATCGCATGGGGACGAAGGAGCGCTGGAGGAGAACCGCCGCCGGCCAGCCGGCCGAGTCGCCGTAGTATGGCCACGGCCGGGGCCGCCCCGCCCGGTCCCCGCTCACGCCGCGCGCGTGAGACCTGCCGTTAGGCGCGCGCCACAGTTCCTGTCACAGCCGGGGTCACGCCCCTCGTGTGGGCTGGGGCACCTTTCGACGAGCGATGAGCGATGAGGAGGATGAGAGGGATCAACACGACCCTCATCGCTCATCGCTCATTCATCGCTCAAGCCGACTTCCACCTGGTTGTCGTAGAACGTCGCCCCCCCACCCAGGTCCGTCACGCGCTGGCTCGTCGTCTGGTTCGCGTTCCTGCCGTCAGGCGACAGCTTGTTCCACCAGACCGACGGCGCCCAGACCACCCCGCGCCGGACCGTTGCCTCCACCCGCGCCACTACGGTGAAGGTCCCGCGATCGTTCCGGATCTCCACGCGCTGCCCGGTCCGGATCCCCCGGGGGGCGGCGTCGTCGGGGTGGATGACACACTCCGGCTGCCCCACGGCCCGCCGCAGCGGATCCACGTTCACGAACGACGAGTTCAGGAACTGGTGCGCCGGCGACGAGATGAGCGTCAGCGGCCAGCGCGCCACCAGCGCCGGGTCGCGCTCCGGGCCCTCGTACGGCGGGATGTACGTCGGAAGCGGGTCGAACCCCATCTGCGCCAGACGCTCGCTGTAGAACTCGCACTTCCCGCTCGGCGTCGGGAAGTTCCCCTCCGCGTACGGCGCGAACGGACGCGGGAGGTTGAGCCGCACCCAGCCGCGCTCGAGGAGCGCGTCGAACGTCACGCCCCTCATGTTCGGGTGTGCCGAGTCCAGCGCCTGCCGGATGAGCGTGAGATCGTCGTCCCGGAACCACTCCTGGGTGAGACCCATCGCCGCCGCCAGGCGGCGGAAGATCTCGGTGTTCGGCAACGCCTCCCCCACCGGCGCAATGGCGGGCCGATTGAGCGTGGCGTAGTGATGCCCGTACGCGAGGTGCACATCCCAGTGCTCGAGCTGCGTGGTGGCCGGAAGCACGTAATCGGCCCAGTCCGCGGTGTCAGTCTGGAAATGCTCGAGGACGACGGTGAACAGGTCTTCCCGCGCCAGCCCCCGATGCACGGCGTTCAGGTCCGGCGCCACGGCGCCGGGATTGGAGTTGTAGACCACGAGCGCCTTCACCGGCGGCCCGCCCACGCCCGCGTCAGGGAGCGTGAGCGCATCGCCCAGGCGCACCATGTTGATCGTACGCGCCGGCGGTCCCGCGTCGGGCCGGTGCAGCGCGGCCACGTTGAACGCGAAGTTCTTGCTGGTCGAGAGCTGCACGCCGCCGCCCGGACGGCGCCAGTGGCCGGTGATCGCCGGAAGGCACGCGATCGTCCGGACGGCCATGCCGCCGCCGGCATGCCGCTGCAGCCCGTAGTTCACCCGGATGAACGCGGTCCGCGCCCGCCCGTACCGCACGGCCAGGGATCGAATCGCGGTCTCGGGGATCCCGGTCGTGGCCGCCGCGCGCTCCACCGTCCACTCGGCGGCCCGCTGGCGCAGCTGGTCGGCGCCGAGCGTATGGCGAGCCAGGTAGTCGTCGTCCTGCAACCCCTCGGCGAACAGCACGTGCATCATGCCTAACGCCAGAGCCGCGTCCGTGCCGGGCCGGATCGGGATCCACTCGTCGCACTGGCGGGCCGTGCGCGTCCGGATCGGATCGATGCAGATGACCGGCGCTCCCTTCTCCCGCGCCGCCAGCACGAACGGCCACAGGTGGGGATTCGCGGTCAGCGTGTTCGTGCCCCACAGCAGGACCAGGTCGGCCTCGCCCACCGACTCCGTATCCGCCCCCACGTTGAGCCCCACGGTCATGCGCATGCCCATCGAACCGGCCGTGGAGCAGATCGTCCGGTCCAGGCGCGACGCGCCCAGGGTGTGGAAGAACCGCCGGTCCATGGACTCGCCCTGCAGGTAACCCATCGTGCCGGCGTAGGAGTACGGCAGGATCGCCTCCGGCCCGTGGCCGGCGATCACCTCGCGCAGCCGGCGAGCGATGTCGGCCAGCGCCTCGTCCCAGCTCACCCGCTCGAACCGGCCCTCCCCCTTCCGGCCGACCCGGCGCATGGGATAAGTCAGCCGGTCATGGTGATAGGTCCGCTCGAGGTACCGGTTGACCTTCGCGCACAGAAAGCCGCGCGTGACCGGATGCTCCGGATCGCCCTGGATGCGGACCGCGCGGCCGTTCTCCACCGTCGTGACGAGCGCACAGGTGTCGGGGCAGTCGTGCGGGCACGCGCCGCGGACCGTTCCGGTCGCGACCGTCCCGGCGTCGATGAGCGGAAGGGTGGTGCCCATGGTCCTCGAAACATACTCTGATGGGCAACGGGAACCCTTTCCCGGACGCTGCGGTCCAAGAGGCAACCCGGCCCTCCGCTTTCCCCCGTTCTCCCGCTCCTCCACCCGCTGATGCGCACCCCCCGGCCCCTCCGGAACCTCGCTGCACTCGCCCTGGCGCTCGCGGGGCTGGGCGTTCCGGTTCCTTCCGCGTCCCGGGCCCAGTCGACGCCGGCCGAATCGCTCTCCGATGCCGAATTCTGGGAGTTCCTCTCGAAACGATCGGAGCCCGATGGCTACTTCCTGTCCGAGAACTTCGTGTCGAATGAGATGGGATTCCAGGAAGTCATCCCGGCGCTCCAGCGGTCTCTCACGCCGGGCGCGGCGTACCTCGGCGTCGGGCCCGAGCAGAACTTCACGTACATCGCCAACCTGCGGCCGCGCCTGGCGATCATCTTCGACATCCGGCGGCAGAACGCGATGCTGCACCTGATGTACAAGGCGCTGTTCGAGCTGTCGCCGACCCGCGCCGAGTTCGTGTCGCGGCTCTTCTCGCGCCCGGCGGTCGCCGCGCTGCCGGCCGGCCTCGACGTGACGATGCTGTTCGACTCGGCGCGAAGCGCGAGGCGGGACAGCGCTGCGTACCTGGCGAATCGGCGCGCGATCTTCCGGCAGCTGACCGCACAGCACGGATTCCCGCTGTCCACCGAGGACAGCCTGTCGATCGAGCACGTGTTCGGCGTCTTCTACGCCGCGGGGCCGGACATCAACTACGGCTACCGGCCCGGCGTGCCGGGGGCCATGCGCGCGACGTACCCGACCTTCGCGATGCTGCAGTCGGCGGTGAACGCCGACAGCGTGCGGATGGCGTTCCTGGCCACCGAAGGCCACTACGCGGTCGTGCGCGACCTCCAGCGACGGAACCTCATCGTGCCGGTGGTGGCTGACTTCGGCGGTCCGGCGGGCATTCGCGCCGTCGGCGACTACCTGCGCCAGCGCCGCCTCACCGTCGGGGCCTTCTACGTGTCGAACGTCGAGCAGTACCTGTTCCGCCCGAGTGGTGGATGGGACCGGTTCTACGCCAACGTCTCGGCGCTGCCGCTCGACTCCACCAGCACCTTCATCCGCTCGATTCCCCGGTCCGGCGGCGGCACGGTGATGTTCAACGCAGGACCCGCCGGCGGGACGGTCCTCCAGCCCGGCGTCTCGCTCATGATCGTCCGGGACAGCGCCGGCATCCGGACCATCACCACGTCGATGGACAGCGCCGGGCGCACGGTCACGCGCACGGTCCGCGACACCGCCGGAACGGTCCGGCCGCCGTCCGCCGACACGTCGATCGCCGCGATCCTGCGCGCGCGCCGTGATTCCATCCAGCGGGCGAACGCGTCGTGGTCGGTCGCCGCCGGACCGCCGTCGGCGGTCGTGATGGGCAGTCTCCTCACGTCCGGCCTGGCGTCGATCAACGCCACGCTCCAGGCCTACTTCACGAATCAGTTGACCGGATACGGCAGCGTGATCGGGATGACGCGCACCGGACCCTGGCGGTAGGCGTTCACCCCGGCGTCTCGCGTCCGCTCAGGCGGGCGCGGCCCTCGGGACGCCGGCCGTGACGTCGCGCGGCGACGCCGCCTACTGGTCGTGCCAGTGGCCGTGTTCCGCCGACCACACCCGCCCGTTGCCGCTCCCGCGGCGCGTGGCCATGACGACGACGGCCAGCACCGCGATCACGCCGGCCACGATCAGCACGCGGGAACGCATCTTCCTCTGTGCCTTCACGCGCTCCGCGTGCTGGCGCGCCAGCTCGGCCCGCTCCCTCCGTTCTTCGCGCTTCCTGCTCCCCATCAGGCTCCCTCCGGATCGGCATAGAATACGCTGGCCGCCGGCCTCGAGGCGAGGGCCTCGCCGTTGTGCACCGCGGCGATCCGTGCGACGATTCCCGCTCCCCCAAACCGGACGGAGCCCGTCATGCGGATCCCCCTTCGGATCGCCCATGCCGTCATCCCCTGCCTGCTCGCCAGCCTCGACGCAGGGGCCCAGCGACCGGTCAAGGTCTACATCTCGGTGGACATGGAGGGGATCGGAGGCGTCGTCACGAGTGATCAGCTCGGTCCGGCCGGCTTCGAATACGCCCGGGCGCGCCAGTGGATGACCGACGAGGCGCTGGCCGCCATCCAGGGGGCGCGGGACGCGGGCGCCACCGAGATCCTCCTCAGCGACTCGCACGGCAACGGCCAGAACCTCCTCATCGACCAGCTGCCCCCCGACGTGCGGGTCGTCCGTTCCTGGCCGCGGCCCCTGATGATGATGGAAGGCATCGACTCGACGTTTGCGGCGGCGGTGTTCATCGGATACCACTCGGGCACGTCGAACGTGAGCGGCGTCCGGGCGCACACGATGTCCAGCGCGACGCTCACGAGCGTGAAGCTGAACGGCGTGGACGTACCCGAGGGCGGACTGAACGCGGCAATCGCCGGCCACTTCGGCGTCCCGGTCGTCGCCGTCAGCGGCGACGACGCCGCGGTCGCCGAGGTCAGCCGTTTCACGGGCCGGATCCCGGGCGCTGTGGTGAAGCGCGCCATCTCGTTCCACGCGGCCGAGGTGATGACGCCCCGGGCGTCGCAGGACCTCATCCGGACCCGGGTGAAGGCCGGGGTCGAACAGCGCGGGTCGGCCCGGCCGTACACGATCCGCGGACCGGTGACGCTGGAGCTGTCGTTCAAGCACTATCGGGCCGCCGAACTCCTCGCCTATCTCCCGATCGTGACCCGCGTCGACGCGCACACCATCCGGTTCGTGGGCAGGGACATCGTCGAGGTGTCGCGATTCATCGAGTTCGTGAACTCCTACGCGCCCGACATCACGCCGTGAGGCCCGCCTCCTGAGTTCCCGTCTGGCGATTCGCGGCGGCTGGCCTTAGCGCGCCCTTGAGGACCGTGGAGTGACAACCCGTCCAGTGGGAGCCGGAAGCGAAATATGGACAGCCTGGACCCTACCCAAATCGGGTAGCTGCCGAGCCTGCGCTTGCCTGAGCCTAGCCAGCTGTTGAACAAGCCAAGTCCGATACTCACTTCTACTCCAGTTGTTTCCCAACCGCGTTCTGGTCGACGTAGCCCGTACATCAAAGGTCATGGTTTCGCCGTACTGCGCGCGTAAGGCATTCATCATGCCAATCGCGTATGCGAGATCCTCTGCAGTGGCGGCTGGATCCACCGTGATGACGTTCTTGATCGTGCGGCCAGGGTGCCTTCGCACGAGTGTGGGGGCGCCAGTCACCAGTGTGGGTGCTGACACAAGCGTCACACGTGCAGTGCCCGTCGCTGGTGCTGCCTGCCCGTACAGACTTCGTGCTGCCGTTGCTATCAACACGATTGCAGACACTACCGAAAGAACCTTCCTCATCTTGAAGCGCTCCGTGAGGGTGGCGAGTTGGATTGAACTAAGGAATGCGCGGAGTTGACAACCGTTAGGTCATGTTCCCGTACAGGAAACAGATCTGGCCAATCACAGATGTCCCCACAAGCTGGAACGACCAAGTCGCTACGTCGAACTCCCAGTACTCGCGGATGACGTTATAGCAGACTTCGATGCCGTCCTCTCCCATGCCTCCCGTTGGCGGCGAAGGAGGCTCTCCGCCCTCACACTCTTCGTACGTGGCAGCAAATCCCCCTGTCACGGGACCCCTCATCCGGCTCAACACACAGTTATCCGGAGGAGGAGGGCACGCGGGCTGCACGACGTCGGCTCCATTGCTTCCAGCTGCGCTCGACCACAGTGTCGTTGCGTTCGCATTCAGAAGGACCACCTGCCGAGCGCTGAGATGGTATTCACTCTTGCCTGTCAGGCCGCATTGTGCAGGGCTTGAGACCGTGACTGTGAGCGTTGTGTCACCGCTCACAACCGGAATCATGAAGCGTTGCCACAGTCCGGTCTTCTCGCTGGAATTGACCGTTGCTCCATCACCGTTAATCAGCCAGCCCTTGACCCTGAAGGTCACGTCATTTGCCCACGTGAAGTGGCCATTACCCGTAACTGTCCAGTTCATGTAGCCATAGTCAAAGACCCCCGCGACGCTGCCGGAAGTCGTTGGGCTGCCGACTCCTGCTCCTACAAGTTCCGAGGAGTCTGGCCACTGGTTATGAACAGCACCAGGCGTTTCCACCACACCTGGCGCGAGTGCGTTACCGATCCCGTCGTCTGTGCAGCCAACCACCACTGCACACGACAGAAGCAACAGGAGTCGACTTCTCATGCGGCAGACCTCCGGCGAAAGGTTCAGGACAATCAGTGGGCTGACGACCACTAACGAGTTTGCGTGCAATGCAACTCGAGATCTGTATAGAACGACAACGCCACAGGCTCCGTCGCCGATGACCCTCGCCTCAAAGTCAAGAATCGCACCGTTGTTGCGCTCGTGGCGACTGCTTGCGCCTTGGGATTCTCGAAAGGGACTCGGAACGAGGTCCGGTGGATCACCACTGAGTCATTGCCAATCGCTAGCGACGCACTGTCACCTGAGTCACCTCTCCTGTAGATCCAGACGGGGTGCCCAGCCACGACCAGGAACATCGGCGCGAATGCGTGGGCACCCGAGTCGACAACAACGCGCCTAACGACATCGCGGGGCTCAAGCTTGCTCCACTCAATATGGCTTGTGCTTGGTCTCATTGCCGACCACGACGTCCATGTAACAGCAACACCTTGCCTCCCAGTGAAGGCCGTTGGAGCAACTGCGGCTCTTTCAGCATCGCCGGCAATCCTAGCCGCCGGCTGCCACGTCTTGTCGAAGCGTGCCATGTAGATCTGCTGCGGTCCGGACGACGCGCGCTCCGGTGGGCTCATTGTCATTGTCGCAATCAGACTCGACGAAGCGCTGCCGTCGGCACTGAGCGACACGTATGAGGGTCGCGTCAACGTTCGAAGCGTGTCGATGTAAGTGCTGTTGGGCGTTAGGCGCAGTAGGACTACGCCCCCGGAGCTGGCAGGCTCACGATCGCTGAAAGGAAACGCGATTGCGCTTCCGCCATCGACAACCACCAACTGCGAACCAAACTCCGATTGGACCGACACGCGCGCGAACGCGCCGAGTCGACGAATCCGGCCCCATCGCCCGTCAGCGTATCTACCGTACCATACGCTCACCGAATCCAGTGGCTCAGCACTTAACTCCGCACCGTCTTCGGCGCTGAAGGCGACGACTTCAAAACTGCGCTGACCTCTCGCCACGACGCGAGGAAACAGCGCGCGTCCTGCTGACTCGGGCCTTGGAACAGCACGCAGGACACCGCGTCTGTCCAATTCGACGCCCATCAGGGAATCGGCTGCCACCGGCGGCGTTGTGCCCGTTGCACCCTGTGGCCACAGATGGACGAACGTACCGAGAAACAGCATGCGGTCAGCGCTTGCAGCTGAGGACGTCGCATCGATGGACATCGAACGTCCGTCACGCAGCTCGATTCGTGCTGGTTCCGAGGCGATAACGTCGCACCGCGGGCTCCTCTCGTGAGTGCGGCCAGTTAAGCCGCGGCAACTGACACAGAACGCTGCAACTACGATGGCACCAAACATTTGGAGCCGCAGGTTGGTGACGACGCCAAGACCAGTGTCCAAGCCATGGTCTGGAGGTATGCTCACCGCGTCGCGCTTCAATACGGTGGTAAGGTGATAGGGAGGGATCTTTGTCGCCATTTCTCTGGAGGTAAACGGTCGTTCTCAGGAGGAAGCAGCACTGCAGTCGCCACTCATTCAGGCCCCGCTTGGGTCGCTTGGCCCATAGGCGCGTTACTGTCCAAGCCGCTCGCTATGCCTTACGAGGCACCTCTCTCGTGCCGTAGAGACTTGGCTCATTGACTGCCAGGAAGACATCGCACCAGAATGAGATACCCTTGCGAGCGGCCGCACTTGGCGAGCCTCCGGTATATCTCCTAACCATGTTGTGGAGTTCCGACGACGACCCGAAGCGCAGATCGAAGGCTACCCGTTCGATTGAGTGCGTGCCGGCTTCGAGTAGACCAAGCACCACTAGCACTCTGCATCGCGAGATGAGGCCTCGAACACCGCGCGCACCGCACCGGGTCGCCCAGTTCGTCAAAGTGCGCTGACTCACACCAAATGCCCTCGCCATTTGTCTTGCGTCCAAGGATTCGGTCACGTGCCCCAGGCAGTAGAGCGCCACTGATTGCGCAGGCGTCGGGATTGTGGCCGTCACCGCTTCGGAGAGGGCGTGCACGACACGAACAATGTCTGTGTTTAGCAGCAGCCTTCGCAGGTTTGGAGGATCGTCGTCGACATCGCGAATGATGATTCCGGTCACACCTGCTTTGGCGAGGGGAAGCAACGCCCGAATCGCCTCCACACTCCGGTCACTGTAGACATAGATCGGGAGAGCGGGCTCCCAAACATGCAGTGCGGCGATTGTAGCTGAGAGAGGGTGTCCCGATGCATCGCGAGGAGGTAGGATGACGACGCTAGCGCCAGCGCGAGCGGTGCGCACCACCACCTGCTGGCATGGGCATGTGCAGAGCAGGCGGCCGAATGCACTTTGCAACCGATCTACTCGAAGCTCTGCTGTTACCAAGGCTATAATCGGAAGTGCGTGCAGGTTCGACATTAGGCAGAGAGGGCAGGGAGGAGGGTGGGAATCGGAACGCCGAAAACAAACTTGGGGTCGGTCGTGTGCTTAGGTTTGTGTAGAATCGGGATCGGTGCCTAACGGATTCAGCTCCTGGATGTTGGGGTTGGAAACGAACTGGTCACCGCTCATCTTCCGGGTGTGCATCAACCAGCGGCGTTTGTGCGCCGCGAAGCCCAGGAGATAACCGATGACCAGTCCCTCGAAGGATTCCCCCGTGCTGTCGCTCCCGCAAGGTGCGCCAGTCTCCACGAAACGATCGAGCGCGAGTTCACCCAGTTCGTCGGGGCGCAGCGGTTTGAACGCACGCCGGACCGGCGCGAGGTCCGGAACGGCTTCCGTCGCCGCCAGTTCTCGACGCGGGTGGGGCAGCTCGAATTGAAGATCCCCCGGGATCGCGCCGGCCGGTTTCAGCCCAGTCTGTTCGCCCGGTACCAGCGAAGTGAACAGGCGTTGGTGCTCGCGCTGGCCGAGATGTACCTCCAAGGCGTCTCGACCCGGAAGGTGACGGCGATTCTGGAGACGCTCTGTGGCACCAGCGTGTCCGCCTCGGAAGTGAGTGCCCTCGTCCGGCGCCTCGACGGCGATCTCGAAGTCTGGCGGACGCGACCGCTGTCCGCCAAGGCGTATCCGTACCTGGTGGTCGACGCGCACGTCGAGCGGGTGCGGCGGGAGGGCCAGGTGCGCAGCACCGCGGTGCTGTGGGTCATCGGCGTCGGGGCCGATGGCTACCGGGAGCATCTGGGCGTGTGGCTGAACCCGACGGAGAGTGGCCTCGGCTGGCGCCGCGTGTTCGAGCAGCTGCTGCAGCGGGGACTGACCGGCGTGCCGTATGTCGTCTCCGATGAACACGCCGGGTTGGTGGATGCGATCCATCGCTTCTTTCCCGACGCGGTGCACCAGCGCTGTCAGGTGCACTATCTCCGCAACGCGCTCGATCACGTCTCGAGCGACGTGCACCGCGAGGCGGTGAAGCAGGGCCTCCACGACGTCTGGAACGCCCCGTCGCTCACGGACGCCGAGCAGCGGGTCCAGGAGCTGATCACGCGGTGGCAGGAGACGTTGCCCAAGCTGGCGGTGTGGCTGGAGGCCACCGTGGCCGATACCCTCAGCGCCTTCGCTCTCCGCGATGCCGTCGCGCACAAACGGCTGCGCAGCACCAACGGCATCGAACATGATCACATGGCGGTCCGGCGTCGCACCCGCGTGATCCGCGTCTTTCCGAACGAAGCCAGCTTCGTCCGCCTG
>JABWBJ010000474.1 GCA_013360595.1 Gemmatimonadaceae bacterium
AACTGGCGCGCGGCGCCGCCGTACGGCAGCGTCAGGCGGACGCCGGGGACGTTCCGCTCGGCCTCCGCGGTGGAGCGCCATCGCTGCGGATCGCCCGCGGGCCCGTCGCCGTACATGACGCCCAGGCCGGCGGCGAGCTCCACCGCGTCGGGGTGGCGGGCGAGTCCGAGCTCGAGGGACTCCGCCAGCCGCCACTGACGGAGCGAGATCCCGTACTGGGAGTCCCGCCGCGCGGGAACCGTGAAGTCGGGGAGCGCGGTGAGCAACGGGGCGACGAAGCCGCGATCGAATCGCTCCACCAGCTCGAGGTCGAGCGGGAAACCGGCCGACGCCGCCAGCGCGACGAGGTACCAGAGCCCACGGTGCGCGAAGAGGTGGTAGTTCTCTCCTTCGTACCAGGTGCCATCCTCGAGGAGTCCGTGCGACAGGTGCCATCCCGCGCCCCCGGGGCCGTCGAGCGCCTCCTCGACCATCGCCTGGTCGCCGAGGAGAAGCCCGGACGCCGCCAGGGCGGCGCTGTTCCAGACCTGCCGGTTGGAGTCCCCTTCATTGAAGCTCGCGACGAGCCGGCTCGACGGTTCCACGATCTGCTCGCGCACGCGGCCGTCGAGCGGGTGCGGCGCCGCACCCAGCTCGAGCAGCGACTGGGCCACCACCACGTGCAGCAGCCAGATCGACTCGAGGTACGTCGAGAAGAAGGGACGCGTGGGGCCGAGCACGTTGTCGGCGTTGGGATACGTGAGGTACCGGTCCGCCAGGGCGGCCAGAATCGCGCGAGCCAGCCCGGCGTGGCGGCCGGCCGGCCGGAGGCGGGACAGGACGGCGGCGTGGACGGCGCGCTCCGCGAGCCAGAGCTGGTAACCCATCACCCACCAGCGATAGTGATCCTCGCCCTCGTACCAGGTGTCGCAGGCCGGGCAGCGATGGCGCCGCGGACTCCGTGGATCGAACTCGAGGAGCAGGCCGTCGCGCTCGCACCGCCCGCCCCGGCGCGTGAGGCGCGCCTTCTCCGGCGGCACCCACGCGGATTCGTCAGGCAGGAGCCGGTCGAGATCGGCAGCGATCGAATCGGCCAGCGGGGCCAAAGCGCCGGACGCGACGGCCATCCGGGCATCCAGCGCGGAACGCGACAGCAGCATCAGGAGCCGGAGGCGGGACGGAGCCACCACTCGCGCACGGTCGCCATCTCCCCGCGCAGGTCCATGCGGACCGCCTCGAGCCGGCGTGTGATCCCCTGCACGCCGCGGGCGTGGTAGATCCACGAGACCGGCGTCTCGCCCGCCAGCGCGGTCTGAACGGCGCGCCAGGCGGCCGCCTGATCGGCGGCGGAATGCGCCGCGCGGGTCGCCTGAAACAGCGAATCCAGCGCCGGCCGGTGGAAGCCGGCGTAGTCCAGCGCGCCCCCGGCCAGGCGCCCCTCGAACATGGACGCCAGGTGCGAAAGCGAAAGGTCGCCGCTCACGCCGGTATAGAGCGCGTCGAATGTCCTGGGTGACTGCCGGGCCGTCGCCAGAAAGGCGCCGAGCTCCAGCTGCCGGATCTCCACTTCGATGCCGTGCTCGCGCAGATCGGCCTGGATCAGCTGTTCGACGGCGTTGTCGCCGCTTCCGACCGAGAGCAGGGTGAAGCGGAGGCGCGTGTCGCCGCGCCGGCGCACCCCCGATGCGTCCCGGATCCACCCGGCGGCGTCGAGCAGCGAATCGGCCTCCGCCGGCCCTGGCCGGGGCGCAACCTGATGCCATGGGTGGGACGCCGGAACGGCGCCGTCCGCCGGCACGCCGAAGCCTGACAGTGCGACGTCGATCACGCGCTGGCGGTCGATCAGGGCGTCCACGGCGCGCCGTAGGCGGACGTCGTCGAACGGAGGGCGGGCGGCGTTGAAGACCAGCAGCGTCGAGAAGGTCACCGGATAGTCGACGACGCGAAGCGCCGGGTCCCGCCGCACGAGGTCGGCCATGGCCGGCGAGATACCGGCGACGTGAAGGTCACCACTGGCGAGACCGGCGAACTTGGTCGTCGCCTCGTCGACCACCGCGATCACGAGCCGCCGGATCCGTGCCGCTCCACCCAGGGCCTCGGGGAATTCGGCGACCCGCTCGAAGACCCAGCGCCGGCCAGCGTCGCGCCGCACGAATCGGAACGGTCCGTTGCCGACCGGCGCGGTCGCGA
>JABWBJ010000475.1 GCA_013360595.1 Gemmatimonadaceae bacterium
CCGCCGGCGGCACCCGCGGCACCCGCGGCTCCGGCGCGCCCGGCCGCGAGCCGGCGTTCCAGCGAATCGACTTCCATCGGCCGGTTGGTCCACGTATCGGTGTTCCCGCGGTCGATCGCGTTCTTCCCCATCTTGTAGATGTTGAAGAGGAAGTCCTCCTTGCGGCGCGACGCGATGTCGAAGATCGCGTAGTTGGCCGTCACGGAGTAGTCGACCGACTGACGGAAATGCCAGCGCTGCGGCGCGATGGGCGCCGGCAGATCGCCGCGCGGCAACTGGTTGCGAACGACCAGCGGAATCTCGATCGGCGTCGGATTCCCGATCGTCTCCGTCAGGATGCCGATCATGTTGTGGAAGTACGCCGTGGTCCGCAGGCCGCCGTTCCACCAGGTGGAGTAGCTCGCCCCCGACCGCATCGTCACGCCCGGCTTGTCCTCGCGGATGAACCGCTCGTGCATCGCCGCCGCCACCAGGTCCAGGCCCACCACGACCATCGGGTCGAAGTTGTGGTTGAATGGATCGCGGAACGGCGGCGCGAACATCACCGTACCGGCCGGTCCGGTCTGGTGGTGGTTGTAGATGATCTGCGGCATCCACTCGTGGTACTGGATGCGCGCGATGTTGATCGACTCGGGCTGGTTCAGGATGTAGAAGTCGCGGTTGTTGTCGTGCCCGATGTACTTCTGATAGAGCCGCGGGATGCCGCCCGTCGAGCGCTGCTCCGGGTTCGGATTCCGCATGTACCAGCTCGACACCAGCTCCATGCCGTCGGGATTGGCGTGCACGGCGAGGATGATGTTGTCGCGCAGTATGCGCAGCGTTTCCTCGTCGTTCCGCGAGATGAGCTGGTACACGGTCTCGATGAGCTGATGCGCGCCCAGGACTTCGGTCGCGTGGAGGCCGCCATCGAACCAGACGACCGCCTTGCCTTCCCTGGCCAGCTGCCGCGCCTGCGCTTCGGTCAGGCCCTCGGCCAGGGCCAGGCGCTGTGAGATCTGCTTGTAGCGCGCCAGGTTCCGGAAGTTCTCGGGCGCCGTGATGATCGCCATCAGCTGCGGCCGCCCCTCCGCCGTCTTCCCGATCTCCTCCACCACCATGCGGTTCGACTCGGCATCGATCTTTCGCCAGTAGCCCGTGAACTGGGTATAGGTGGCGAGATGGTAGTCGTCGCCGATGTTGAACCCGAAGAACTCCCTGGGCGGGGTGATGCGGCCCTGGGCCGCGAGCGGCGCCGCCGCCAGAGCGAACGCGACGACGGCGAGCGTGAGGCGCGCCGGCCGATCCAGCTTCGGCCTGCGCGCGATGCGAGTCGCAACCATATGACGTCCAGCCTCGGGGTGACGGGTCGGGGAAAAGGTACGCCTGTGAACCCGGTTACGCAGCAGGGGAAGGGGGTGCTGCGACGCTGGGCAGCAAACATGCGAGCTGCCGCAGACCGCAGATCGCAGAAAGCGGATGGCGGATCACAGCGGGCAGATAGCAGACGGCGGACGAGTGGTAGCAGATTTCAGACCGTCGCCTGTTCCCCGCTGGCCTCTTCCCCTTCGGCCTCCGTCCTTCCGCGGTCCGCCCCCCGAATGCCCTTCCCCCAGCGCGCCGTTGCCTTCGCCCCCGGCTCCATCGGGAACCTGGGGCCGGGGCTCGACATCCTCGGCTGCGCGGTCGAGGGGGCGGGCGATGTCGTCGCGGCGGAGTTCTGTGACGACCACGGGATCACGGTCCTTGAGCCGGGTCACCCGACCCTCCCGACGGACCCGGAGCAGCATGCCTCGGCGATCGCGGCGATGGCGGTCGTGCGCCTGGCGACCAGCGCGGGAGTCACCACGCCCGCGAGGGGCATCGCCCTGCGCGTGACGAAGGGGCTCCCCCTGTCCGCCGGGCAGGGAGGGAGCGCCGCGTCGGCGGTGGCCGGGGCGGTCGCCGTCAACGCGTTGGTCGGAAACCCCCTGGGGCGCGACCAGCTGCTGGCGGCGGCCCTCGTGGCGGAGTCGCGCGTGGCGGGACGGCACCTCGATAACATCGCCCCCTCGCTGATGGGCGGCGTCGTCCTCGTGCGCTCGCTGGATCCGATCGACGTGCTCGCGATCCCCGTGCCCGCGTCGCTCCGCCTGGTGCTGGCCAGTCCCGCGCAGACGCTTCGGACCGCCGAAGCGCGCGCGGTTCT
>JABWBJ010000476.1 GCA_013360595.1 Gemmatimonadaceae bacterium
GCCCGCGTCAGGCGGGCCGGGGGCGAGGTCGAGCTTCCCATCGGCGGCCTGGTCGTCGGGGACGAAATCGTCGTCCGCCCCGGCGAACGGCTGCCCGTGGACGGCGTGGTCCTGTCCGGGTCGAGCGCGGTGGACGAGTCGATGCTCACCGGGGAGTCGCTGCCGGTGGCCAAGGGGGCCGGCGACCGCGTCATCGGCGGCACGGTCAACCGGACCGGCGCCTTCAGCTACCGGGCGACGGCGTTAGGCAGCGAGGGCGTGCTGGCGCAGATCGTACGGCTCATGCGCGACGCGCAGGGGTCGCGGGCGCCGATCCAGCGGCTGGCGGACCGCGTCAGCGCCGTCTTCGTGCCCGCGATCCTCATCATCGCGATCGCGACGTTCGTGGCCTGGAGCGTTCTGGCCGAATCGGCGCCGCTCCTGCGGGCGTTCACCGCATCGGTCTCGGTGCTCATCATCGCCTGCCCCTGCGCGATGGGCCTGGCCGTGCCGACGGCGGTGATGGTGGCGACCGGGCGCGGCGCGCAGATGGGGGTGCTGTTCAAGGGGGGCGAGGCCCTGGAGCGCGCGGGCAAGGCGGACACGGTCGTGGTCGACAAGACCGGGACCGTGACCGAGGGCCGGCCGGCGGTCATCGCCGTGGAGGCGCAGGCCCCGTGGGATGCCGACAGTCTGCTGCGCCTGGCCGCGTCGCTGGAACGCGTGTCCGAGCACCCGCTGGCAGCGGCCGTCGTCGAATCCGCCACGGCGCGCGGGCTGTCGCTGGAGGTGCCGGAGGCCTTTGCATCCGCGACGGGGCAGGGGGTCACCGGAACGGTGGACGGTCACGCCGTCGTGGTGGGGAACGAATCGCTGATGAGGGACTGGTCGATCGACGTCTCCCCGCTCGCGGCCTTCGCCGAGGAACGTGCGCGCCGGGCCGAAACCGTTGTGTACGTGAACGTCGATGGCGCGCTGGCCGGCGCCTTCAGCGTTGCCGACCCGATCCGGCCGTCGTCGCGGGAGGCCGTGGCGCGTCTCGAAGCGTTGGGCCTGGACGTGATCCTGCTCACCGGGGACGTGCCCTCCACCGCGCACGCGGTCGCGCGGGAGGCTGGAATAGACCGCGTCATCGCCGGCGTACTCCCGGAAGGAAAGGTCGAAGCGATCCGCCGCCTTCAGGAGGAGGGGCGGGTCGTGGTGATGGCCGGAGACGGGGTGAACGACGCCCCGGCTCTGGCGCGCGCCGACGTCGGCGTGGCCATGGGGAGCGGGGCCGACGTGGCGCTCGAGGCCGGAGACGTCGCTTTGCTGCGCAGCGACCTCAACGGCATTGCCGACGCGATCCGCCTCTCCCGTCGCACGGCGCGCACCATGAAACAGAATCTGTTCTGGGCGTTCATCTACAACGTGATAGGTGTCCCGATCGCAGCCGGAGCGCTCTATCCCGCCGCCGGACTCCTGCTCAGTCCGATCCTCGCGAGCGCCGCGATGGCCTTCAGCTCGGTGAGCGTGGTGGGGAACAGCCTCAGGCTGGGCTGGTCGAGCGTTGAGCGTTGAGCGCAGAGGGAACCACGCCGCGAATCACCAGTCACTCATCCCACGTCACCGATGCCCGCCCCCACGACTGCGGATTGCACCTGCGGCTGCGCGACGCGCGACACACCTCCCGGCGACCGCAAGGCCGTCGGTGTCGATCCCGGGATCCGCGACCGGAACCTCAAGCGACTGCGTCGCATCGAAGGCCAGGTCCGGGGCCTCCAGAAGATGATCGAGGAGGACCGGTACTGCGCCGACATCATCACGCAGATCTCTTCGGTTCACGAGGCGCTCCGCGGCGTCTCCCGTGAGCTGATGCGCAACCACCTGAAGCACTGCGCGACCGCCGCCATCCGGTCCGGTCCCGGCGACGCCGAGTCGATGTACGATGAACTGATCGACCTCATGTACCGCCAGGTTCGCTGAGCGTCTCCCCTGTCGCGCACCCTCCTGCCGCCTTACGTTTCACCCATGCGCCGGTTCCTCGCCCTGCTCGCCGTGCTCTCCCTCGCCAACGTCACGCTGGTGCGGGGGCTGCAGGCCTGCCCGGTGGCGGAGGAGCGGGCTCCGGCGTCTGTTGGCGAGCCGGGCGGGCACGATGGACATGCCGGGCATGCCATGCCGGGTCAGGCCGGCGCGCCGGTT
>JABWBJ010000477.1 GCA_013360595.1 Gemmatimonadaceae bacterium
GGCCTGCGCGCGCGCCGGACGGGCGGCGGAGGCGGCCGCCAGGCCGGCCAGTGCGAGCCGGAGTGCGGCGGAGAGGAGAACGCGGGACACGAGAAGCCTCGGGATGTCGGTCGAGCGAAAGGCCCGGTCGCCAGGCGACCGGGCCCTCGACAAGGTACTTGAGTGGATGCGATCCCGAGTACCCCGGCCACGCAGCCACGGTCCGGCTACTGGATGCGGATCGTGAACGTGTACGGACCGAAGTCCTCGTGCCCCTCGCCCGGATGGAAGAGGCTGACCGCGGCCGTCGTCGATTGCCCCGACAACAGCCCCGTGGTCACGAGGGTGCCGGCGAACGCCCCGGCGGCCGTGAAGGCGAGCACCGCGCTGTTGGTCGGGACGATCCGGAGCTGGAACTCGGCGTCGGTCACCTCGTCTTCCACGGTCCCGTTGGCGCGCCGCCAGGTCGCGGCGACCGTTGAGGTGCCCGCGGGCACGGTGAGTTCCCCGGACGGCGCCCCCGTCGTCCGGTTGATCGTGATGCTGGAGGCGCCCACCGTCAGCGTGACCGAGTGGACGTCGACTTCGTGCTCGTCCGGATCGGTCGAGTCACTGCAGGCCGCCAGCGTCGCGACGGCCGCGGCGGCCAGGAAGAAGCGGCAGATCCTCAGTGCCATGGACATGGTGTTCCTCCGTTGGTCGGGCGATGGGTGAGGGATTACAGGGTCACGCGGTAGAGCAGGCTCAGGTTCAGCCCGGGTTCGGGCATGATGGCTTTCAGCCGGGAGAGGTGATCCCGGTAGACGCGGTCGAGGGCGTTCTCCAGGCGCAGCGTGATCGTGTGCAGCTGCGAGCCGCGCACGACGCGGAGTCCGGCGTTCGCGTTGGGGACCACGAACCCCGCCGTGGGCTCCTCGAAGTCGCCGAGGCGGTCCTGACGCGCGCTGAACCGCGCCGCCACGCCGGCGAACCAGCGCGTCCGGTCGAGTCGCACGCCGACCTGGCCGTTGAGCGGCGGAATGAACGGCGGGTATGGCGACGCCGGCACGAACGTGGTGTCGGCCGCGGTGATGACCGGGATGGAATCGCGTTCCGACGTGAAGCGCGCCTCGACCCAGGACGCCGTCGCTTCCATCACCAGCGCGTCGGTCAGGCTCCACTCCACGCGCCCTTCGGCGCCGCGGAAGCGGGCGCCCTCATTGGTGTACTGGAACCGCGGGCGTCCTCCCTGCGAGCCGATCTCGGCGCGCCCGCGGCTCGACTCGAAGATGAAATCGGCCAGCCCGTTCGAGAACACCGCCAGCTCGGCATTCAGCCGGCTCCGGTTCACGCGGAGGAACGCGTCGATGCCGAGGCCGGTCTCCGACGCCAGGTTGGGGTCGCCGACGTTGAAGGAGTTCGCGGCCAGGTGCGGACCGTTGGAGTACAGCTCGTTGAAGTCCGGCGTCCGGTAGGCGCGATTCAGGCTGGCGCCGAGTCGCACGCCGCGCGCGGCTTCGTAAAGCAGACCGGCGGAGCCGGAGAGCGATCCGAACCGTCGCGGCCGCACGGGAACGCGAACGCCTCCGACATCGATGAAGGCTTCCTCGCGAGGCGTGTATCGCGCCCAGTCATACCGAAGACCCGCCTGGAGCCGCAGCGAACCGCTGCCGATCTCCTCCACCAGAAAGGCCGCGTACGAGACGTCCCGGGTGGACGGGGTCTGCAGCGATCCGCCGGTGGTGATATCGCGGTACTGCGCGCGGAGCCCGAGGGCGCCCTGCACGAACGGCCCGGCCGCGTAATGGCGCGCGGTCAGCTCCCCCGTCACGAACTGCTGGCCGAACGTGGTCCCGACCGCCCCGCTCGGCGAAAACTCGCGATGATGGTAGTTCGTGGCAACGACCGTCGCGTTGAGGAGCTCGATCAGGCCCGACTCGCGATGATGGTCCGCCTCGACCCTCACCGTCTGCCGTCGCATGGCGATGTCGACCCCGCGGTCGTGCCCGCCGACGAATCCTCCGGGGATGCCGTAGTCGTTCGCGTAGTGGCGGAACGAGGCCCCGACATGGCCGCTGCGCCCGGTCAGGGCCCCCCCGACCGCCGCGCTCGCCTCCGTGACGCCGGTGTTCACGAGTCTTCCGACGGGGGTGCGCGTGTCGCCGGCGGTGCGCGCCGACAATTCGGTGCGGATCGCGACCGGC
>JABWBJ010000478.1 GCA_013360595.1 Gemmatimonadaceae bacterium
TGCAGCCGCCGATCAGCACGTCCACGTGGCGCCGGGCGGAGTAGAGGCGTTCGGGGGTCTGCACGACGACGATGCGGCAGCTCTCCGGAAACCCGAAGGCTTTCTCCACTCTCTTCCAGTTGGCCGAGCCCTGACAGCAGGTGCCCAAGCCCTGTTCGATCGCGACCAGCGTTGCCTGCGCGACGGCCTGGCCGAGATCCATGTCCACCATGCCCGGACCTTTCAGCGCGTCGGCCGATTTCTTGAAGATCGGCACGAGCGTCTGCTCGAGCTCCTCGTAGCGTCCTTCGCCGTAGCCGAGTGCGCCGACGCGCACCAGCTCGCGCAGGCGCTCGTAGGTCACGTCCATCGCCCGGGTTTCCACGTACCAGAGGATGATGACGGGCGACTGCTGGATCTGGAAGCCGCCGACCGGCGAGGGCAGGGACTCGAGCTGCTCCTGGGTTGCCGAGGAGCGGTGCACTACGAGCGCACGCGCAGCGTTCACGTTGCCGAAGTGCGAGGCGAGGCGGGCCGCCTCGAGCATCTTCTGGATCTTCTCGATCTCCACCGGGCGGTCGGGATCCAGATACCGGAAAGATCTGCGGTTGCCGATCACTTCCTGCAGTTCCATCGTTCGTGTTCCTCTTTGGTTCCGGAATCGGGGTTTCAGAGGCGCGCGGCAGCCATCAGGCCGAGCATGCCGTTCTCGCCATCCTCGATGAGCGAAGCGCGCGCATCGCGAAAGATCTTCTCGACCGGATACTCGCGCGTGAGACCGTTGCCGCCGAGCACCTGGATCGCCTCGCTCGCGACCTCGAAGGCCATCTGGGTGCAGAACACCTTGGAGCTGGTGGCGTGCTGGAAGGGCACGCCTCCGGGCTTCACCGCGGCGGCGACGGCGACGCGCCGCGCGTGCGAGCGGGCCGCTTCCACTTTCTCCGCCAGCTCATCCATCAGCTGCATGACGGCCGCTCGAGCCGCGGGATTCTTGAGCGCGCCGAAGCCGAGCTGCAGGCGGCCGGCCGGATTCCCCTCGCGCGTGACCGCATTGAGGCGCGACACCGCGTCGCTGCGATCCGCGTCCGACAGCAGGTGGTTGGAGCCGGGCAGCAGCTGGAGCAGCGGCACGTTCTCACGACGCGGCGTCGCCGCCCAGAACACGCCCCCCGTCGCCACCTCCTCGAAACGGATCGCGCCCTTCGGGTCTCCGTCGGCGCGAAACCTGACGAGTGACGCATGCGCCTGGCTCCAGGTGATCATCGCGTCCAGGACCTCGAGCAGCCGCGGGCGCTCGGTGGCGGAGTTGTCCCGGGACATCTGCCGAATGAACTCGGCGCGGGCGCTGGCGATGGTGGTTGGCATGGGCACTCCCGGAAGACGCGATGGATGGGCGGGTCACCGCCACGAACTACTGAAACCTACCGCCGACGCCTCCCGTGCGGCGGCCTGATTGGTGCTCCCGGCGCCTTGTGGAAAGGGGCGCGATCAGCGAGATTGTTCCAGCGATGCGCGCATGCAGCGCGCAAGGCACGATCAGCAAACGGGCTCGCGATCGCGAGCCCGTGTTCGTTTCCGCCATGGTGGCGGCCCGGCGTGACGGGTCCTCACGCAACCAATGTCACTGTTATCGTCGCCGGGCAGGCCCGTACGGAGCTCCGACCAGAGCAGGACACCAATTTCGGGAGCACGTATGCGCGTCAAAGGCACGGTCAAGTGGTTCAACGCCGACAAGGGGTTCGGTTTCATCACGCCCGAGGGCGGCGAGAAGGACTGCTTCGTTCATCACTCGGCGATCCAGGGTAGCGGCTACAAGACGCTGACCGACGGCGAGCTGGTCGAGTTCGACATGGTCAAGGGCCAGAAGGGCCCCGCGGCCGAGAACGTCGCCAGGCTCAGCTGACGGCTCGAGGTTCCGAGCGTTTCCCGCGGCCGGTCCGACACTGTGTCGGGCCGGCCGCGAGCGTTTGCGGTCGAGCGAAACGCGCTGGCCGTTCGTAACAGGGATGCCGGTCGCCGACCGGCCCGTCCCGAACCCGCCGCACGGAGTGCCGCCATGCGCCGTCTCCCACTGCCGCGTACCGCCTTTGCCGGGGGGGCCCGTACCCTCGTGGGACTCCTGGCGCTCGCCTGCCTTGCCGCG
>JABWBJ010000479.1 GCA_013360595.1 Gemmatimonadaceae bacterium
CTCGCCGGCGGTCGCGGCGGCGTCGACCGACGCCAGCATCAGCCCCCCTTCCTCGAACACGCTGAACATCGCCGCCCCGGTCTCGCGCGCCACGCTCAGCGCCGGCGAGGTCGCGGTGATCCCGCTCACCCCCGTCGCCGCGCGCGTCACCTGGAACAGCCCGCCGCTCGCGATCTCCATCCGGTACACGTCGCTGAACCCGCCGCGATCCGAGATGAACAGCAGCGAACGCCCGTCCGGCGTGAACTGCGGATTCACGTGCTTCGCCCCGGCGATCGCCGGCAGGACCTCGACCGCCCCGGTGGCGGCGTCGATCAGCGCCAGACGCAGCGGCGCGTGCGAGAGCCGCCGGAAGTCCGAGCCCGGGTCCACCCCCTCGGCCAATGGCGCGTCGCGATCCGTAATGAACGCGATCGTCGAACCGTCCGGCGACCAGGCCGGCTGCAGGTCGGCATGCAGGTCATTGGTCAGCTGCCGCGTCAGTCCCGACGTGAGGTCGAACACATACAGGTCGCTCACGCCGCCTCGCTGCCCGGAGAAGGCGAGCCGCCGTCCGTCCGGCGACCAGGCCACCGTGCTCACCGCGCCCACGCGTTCGGGACGGATCCGCCGTTCGATGCGACGGCTCTCGATGTCAACGATGTCGATCTCGTTGTCGCCCTCCGCGTACGAGACGAACGCGAGCTTCCTCCCGTCGGGCGACCAGCTCCCCGCCGAGTAGAGGAAGCTGAGCGCGTCGAACCGGCTCGACAGGCCGGGTGACGCCAGGGAGCCTCGATCAGCGCCGGTCATCGCATCGGCGAGCTTGAGCTCGACGCCACGAATGCCGCTGTGGAAGTACGCCACGAGCCGGCCGTCCGGGCTCAGCGCCGGGCCGACGTAGTACTCCGGCCGTCCGCGGCGCGCCGCGAGCACCGTCCGGCCGGTTTCTCGCGGGGGTGTGCGACCGCCGAGCATCGGACCGTAGGCCGCGCGGATGGCGTCATGCCACCGCTTCGAGAGCGAATCGCTGCGGAGCGCCAGCGTCCGGCGCGTCGCCTCGTCGAATCCGAACTCCAGCGTCGACCGGAAGAGCGCCGGGACCATCGCGTCCCCCCACGTGCCGCCGATGAACGCCCACAGCGCCTCACCGTAGCGATACGGGAAGTACCTGCCGCTCGTGGTCAGCTGTTCGATCGTCGGCAGGTCGTTCCGCTGCAGCGCGTCGCGGAGCCACATCGCGGTATGGGCATCGGTCGGTCCCACCGAGAGGTACTCGGCCATGCCTTCGACCAGCCACAGCGGAGTGCGCGCGAACTGGAGGTTCTTCTCCATCCTGTTCGCGATGTCGTATTGGAAGACGTGGACCGCTTCGTGCCCGAGCACGTGATCCGACTCGGCGTAGTACCCGGTCAGCGGCATGACCATGCGGTCGAGCAGCGACTCGGTGACGCCGCCGGTGCCCTCGGTCAGCTGCCCGCTGATGACGTTCGTCTGCTGGAAGTCGGGGTGGTCGGCGTAGAGGATGACCGGCTTGCGCTCGCTCAGCGGGTGCCCCAGCAGCCCGGACAGCCGTGCGTTCCACCGTTCCAGCATCTTCGCCGCATCGCGGGCCGCCGTGGCTTCCTCCTGGTAGTAGTGCACGTCCCAGTGCGGCGTGCGCAGGACTTCGAAGCGGAAGCGCTCGTACGGCACCTTGTTGCGGCCGAAGTACTGCGCACCGGCGGTGACGGGCGCGGCGAGTCCGCCGGCCACGAGGGCCATCGCCAGGAGCGCGACACGCCGGGAACGGCGCACGGATGAGGCAGGCATGGGAGTCTCCATCGAGCGTGACGGCGGCCTTCGTTCCACCGGGTCGCGGGGAAAGTTCCCCGTCCGTCGTTCGCCGCGTCCCGTCACCCGCACGGTGCCGCGCAGGCGGGCCGGCGCGCCATCGTGCGGCGTCCGACTGCGTGTAGTGACACGCCCGATTCGGGGCCACCTGACAGACCTCGACCTTCCTCCCGCCTCTGCGCCGCCCGCGCGTCAGGCCGTTCGCATCCACCGCACGAGCCACGCCAGTCCCAGCGCGCCCGCCGCGCTGATGGCGGCGCACAACCGCAGGGCCTGCGAGAAGGCGTCGCTGGCC
>JABWBJ010000480.1 GCA_013360595.1 Gemmatimonadaceae bacterium
CCGGCGCGCCACTGTCCGCCGACCAGCCGGGCCACGCGCAGCAGGTCGGTGGCGGTCGTCTGCTGGAGCCGCGATCGCAGGCGCGCGTCGAGCGCCACCACGGTCAGAAGGCCGAACACGCCGCAGACCAGCAGCGCTCCGGCCATCAGCCGCTGCGTGAGGTTCACGAGCGCTCCGGGCGAGTCCTGTTCCGGGCGTCCCGACTTCTGTTTCCGGCCTCGTTCAAGCGCTGCGCGTCTGGGCGGCTCGCAGGCGGTATCCGAATCCGCGGACGGTCTCGATCATCTCTCCCGCCGCCCCAAGCTTAGTGCGAAGGCGCTGGACGTGCATGTCCACCGTGCGCGTCTGGATGTCCGGCGCCGCCTCCCAGACCGTCTCCAGCAGGAGGCTCCGCGGCTGGACGCGGCCCCGCCGCTCGGCCAGCGTCACCAGAAGCCGGAACTCCGTGGGGGTGAGGTCCACCGCCGCCCCGTCGACCGTGACGCGATGCGCGGAGCGGTCGATCAGGATCGGGCCCACCCGCACGAGGTCGGGAACTCCTGACTGGCCCTGAACCAGCCGGCGGAGGATGTTCCGCACCCGCAGCACCAGTTCCTGCGCCGAGAAGGGCTTGGTCAGGTAGTCGTCGGCTCCCGAGGAAAGGCCCTTGATACGGTCGGCTTCCTCGCGGCGCGCGGTGAGGAGCAGGACGGCGATGTCCTGACTGGCCTCGTCGGCGCGGAGCTGTTCGAGGACCTCCAGGCCGGACATCCCCGGGAGCATGAGGTCGAGCACGATCAGCGCCGGCCGCTCCTGCTGGGCCAGCCGAAGCGCATCGCCCCCGTTGGTGGCGGTCGAGACGCGGAAGCCGGCCTTGACCAGGTTGTAGGCGACGAGCGCGACGATGTCCGGTTCGTCGTCGACGACGAGAATGCGCTCGTTCCCGGTGGCCGGGGCCTGGGGGGCGGTCATGCGCGTCGGGCGTCGAGCCGGCGCTGGATGGTGGTGAGGATCATCCCGATCGCGACCGCGTTCTGGCCGCCGCGCGGGATGATGATGTCGGCGTACCGCTTCCCTGGTTCGACGAACTGCTGGTGCATCGGCCGCACCGTGGTCAGATACTGCAGCAGGATCTCCTCCAGAGGTCGGGCCCGCTCCGCCATGTCCCGTTCGATGCGGCGCACCAGCCGGATGTCGGCGTCTGCGTCCACGTACACCTTGACGTCGAACTGCGCCCGCACGCGCTCGTCCACGAAGAGCAGGATGCCATCGACCACGATCACGTCGGCGGCCGGGATCCGCTCCGTCCGCCCGGTCCTCAGGTGCGTCGCGAAGTCGTACACGGGCTTCTCGACCGGCTCGCCCCGCGCCAGCTGCTCGAGGTGCGACACGAACAGGTCCAGATCGAACGCTTCCGGATGGTCCCAGTTGATCTGACGCCGCTCGTCCATCGGGAGATGGGCGAAGTTGCGGTAGTAGCCATCCATGTCGAGGAAGGCGACCGAGGATTCGGGGAGCGCCTCGGCGATCTTCCGCGCCACGGTCGTCTTGCCGGAACCCGTCCCGCCCGCGATGCCGATGATGAGCGGCTTCACGATCGGAGCCCGGGAGCGCTCGATCGTCGTGGACGATGCGCTGGACGCGTTACGGACAGAAGCCTGGTTGCTGTCACGGAATTGTATCGAGACAGAAATTGCTGGGTGCGGCGTGCTGCCTGCTGGGGCTGCCACTGCTTGCTGGTGCTGGTGCTGGAGCTGGTGCTGGTGCTGGTGCTGGGTGCTGCTTGAGAAGAGCCGAAGACCGAATGCTGGGCGCCCTGCGCCCTGCGCCCTGCGCTCAACGCTCCCTAACCTCGGCTGGGCGCGAGAGGCCGTCAATCGAGGATATCTCCGCTCGCCCCGGGACCTCGTCGCGGCTAAGTTCCAGCGTGGTGCGCTCTTATCTCCGACCGGTCCTTCTTCTGGCGCTCGCGGCGCTGGCGGCCTGCGGCCGCGCGGCGGGTCCTCCCGTACTCACCGCGGAGCCGTCGCGTTCGAGTCCGCACCTGGCGAGCGGGCGCTGGGTTCGCATCCTGTCGACGAACGACTTTCACGGGACCTTGGAACCCCGCCGGGATTCGCGCGGCGT
>JABWBJ010000481.1 GCA_013360595.1 Gemmatimonadaceae bacterium
CGGTGAGCGTGCTGCACGCGGCCAGCCAGGAACGCCCGGACTCGCTGGCAGGACTCATCACTCTCCTCGCCAACCCCGGCTCGAACGAGAACCCCGTCCGCCTCGACAGCCGTATGCTCGCCCCGCGATCGCGGACCGACGCCGAGACCTTCGCGCCTCTGACGACCGAAGACGCGGTGCTGGCGTTGTCGGCGGTGGTCACGCGCGAGGGGCGCGTGCAGAACCTCGAGCTCCTCAGGTCCAGCCGCGCCCTCGACGTGAAGGTCCGGCCCGATGTCCTGCTGGCCATGCTGGACGCGGCCGCGCGCATGGAGTTCGAACCCGCCCAGGCGGGCGGCGCGCCCGTGGCCGTCAAGCGTTCGCCGAACCGCATGGAGGCGCCGGCCGTCTCTCCCGGCGGGCGGCGGATCGCGTTCCAGCTCATGGCGCGCGAGGACTGGGAGGTGCACGTCATCGGAGTGGACGGCAAGGACGAACGGCGGCTGACCCGCGAGATCCAGCACGACGTGCTCCCGGCGTGGATCGACTCGGGCACCGTCCTCGCTCCGAAGGGAGAACCCCGCCACCGGCGCTCGTGGCTGTACGATGCGGCGACCGGGGCCGCCACCCGGTTCTTCCACAACAACACGGTGCGAACCGTGGCGCCCGAGTACGAGTGGGCGATCTCGCCAGGCGGGCGGTTCGTCGCCATCGTGGCTGAACGGGACGGCAATACCGTGTCCCCCGAGCGCGGCGTGTATGTGACCGATCTGGCGACGCCGGTGGATTCGGCGGCGCTGCTCGAGCGGGTCAGATCGCAACTGCGGGCCGAAGTCGCGCTCCGCAACGACGCCAAACGCCGTTTTGCCGGCGTGGCGGCCCTCGTGCGGCCGGTCACGCAGGCCGTGTCGAAGGACCGGATCTACCGGTATGCGGCCGACCTCTTCGCCTTCGACAGCAAGCACATCAGCCAGCCGGGGAACGCCAGGGCGATCGCGTACCTCGACTCGGCGTACCGGTCGTTCGGATACGACCCGGTGCAGCAGTGGTTCGAGCCGGCGAACAATCCGCGGACGGCCAACGTCATCGCCACGCTTCGCGGCACCGTGAGCCCCGACGTCGTGTACGTGGTCGGCAGCCACTTCGACTCACGGGCCGAAGGACCGGGCGCGGACGACAACACCAGCGGCACGACGATGCTCCTGGAGACGGCCCGGGTGCTGGCGCGCACGCCGCTCCCGGCGACGGTGATGTTCGTGTCGTTCACTGGCGAGGAAGCGGGGCTCCTGGGGAGCCGCGAGTTCGTGCGGCGGCTCCGCGCCGACTCGGTGCGGCTCGCCGGCGTGTTGAACAACGACATGATGGGCTGGAGCAACGACCAGCGTCTCGACAACACCATTCGCTACTCGAACCCGGGCATCCGCGACGTGCAGCATGGCGCGGCCCTGGAGTTCTCGACGCTGATCACCTACGACGCGCTGTACTATCGGAGCACCGACGCCGCGGCCTTCGCCGAAGCGTACGGCGATATCATCGGGGGGTTCGGGTCGTACCCGATCCTCGGGAACCCCCACTACCACCAGCCGCACGACGTGTTGGAGACGATCAACGTCCAGCAGGTCGCGGAGAACACGAAGGCCAACGTGGCGGCGATCATGCTCCTGGCCATGTCGCCGTCGCGGGTGAACGGCCTCGTGGCCGAACGCCGGGGCGCCGACGTCGCGCTCCGGTGGCAGGAGAGTCCGGAGCGTGACATCCGGCAGTACGTGGTGAGCTGGACGGACGCGTCAGGCACCGAGCGCCGGGTGCGCTCGGCCAGTCCGTCGGCGACGATTCAGGGGGTGCCCGAGGGGGCGACGATCAGCGTGCTGGCGATCAATCAGCGCGGCCTCGAATCGTGGGACGTGGCGAGGGTGGTGCTGAAGTAGTGCTGAGTGACTGGAGCGATCACAGATCGTTCGCGAACGACAGGATCTTGAACTGTCCGTCGCGCTCGATGACGGCGCCGAAGAGCTGGGCCGTGATCGCCTGGCCGCCCCGGCCGAGGCGAATGGCGCAGTCCCGCCAGATCCGGTTCCGCCCTTCGACGGCGGGCGGCTCGGTGCACGATACCGCG
>JABWBJ010000038.1 GCA_013360595.1 Gemmatimonadaceae bacterium
CGGCCTTCGCGCGGAAAACTCAACGCGCTCCGTCCCGGGATCGCGCCATGCGCGGCCGCGTACGGCGGGGACGGCCGCAGCACGCCGCGCGCCGCCGCCTCGTCAGATCGCCTTGAGGTACTCGAACGGCTGGCGGCAATCGGTGCAGTACCAGATCGCCTTGCAGGCGGTGGAGCCGAACTCGCTCCGCTGCTCCGTGCGCTCCGATCGGCACTGCGGGCACGCCACGGCGGGCGTCCGGTGCAGGAGCGGCACCAGCTCGGCGGCAACCGGCGCCCTGCCGGATGGTGGGGCGATGCCATACGCGCGAAGCCGCTCGCGCGCATCCTCGCTGATCCAGTCGGTCGTCCAGGCCGGCGTGAAGACGGTATTCACGCGAACGGCCCCAGCCCCCGCCGCCTGGAGCGCCTGCACGATGTCCCGTTCGATCACGCGCATCGCCGGACACCCGGAGTAGGTCGGCGTGACGTCGACGACCACCGTGTCTCCGTCCTCGCGCACGTCGCGCACAATCCCCAGATCCACCACGGAGAGCACCGGCACCTCGGGATCGAGGACGCCGGCGACGGCGTTCCACCAGATCTCGGGCGCGCGCACGGCGCTCACCACTCGGCCCCCGGGAACGAACGGGCCACGATCTGCATCTCCGCCAGCAGATGCCCGAGATGCTCGGTATGGCGCCCCTCGCGCCCGCCCCGCTGCATGAACCCGTCCGCCGGCATCTTCAGGCTGGCCGCCGCCAGCACGCGTCCCACTTCGGCGCGCCACGGTTCGCGCAGCTCGGCTCGATCGGCGGCCAGCCCATCCCCCGCCAGGGCCCGTTCGAGGTCGTCCATCTCGAACAGCTCACCGGTGTACCGCCACAGCTCGTCGATCGCGTCCTGCACGCGGCGATGGGACTCCGCGGTGCCGTCGCCCAGCTTCAGGATCCAGTCCGCGCTGTGCCGGGCATGGTATCGCGTCTCCTTGAGCGCCTTGGCCGCGATGCCGGCCAGGTCGCCGTGCCGGGACTGCGAGAGCCGTTCGAGATGCAGAATGCCGAAGACCGAGACGAGGAACTGCCTGGCGATGGTGAAGCCGAAGTCGCCGCGCGGGAGTTCCATGATCAGGGCGTTCCTGAACTCCACCGCCTCGCGGAAGTAGGCAAGCTGGTCGCCGGTCCTCCCCCGTCCTTCTTCCTTCCCCGCGAGCTCGAGGAGCAGGTTCGCCTGCCCGATGAGATCGAGAGAGATGTTGGCCAGCGCGATGTCCTCCTCGAGGATGGGCCCGTGGCCGCACCACTCGGAGAGGCGGTGGCCGAGGATCAGGCGATCGTCGGAGAGGCGGAGGAGGAATTCCGGGACTGACACGCTGGTTGCTGATTGCTGCCTGCTGGGGCTGCCGCTGGTGGCTGGGGCTTGGGCTTGGTGCTGGGTGCCGGTTGCTGGGTGCCTCTGGCTGGTGCTGGTGCTGGTGCTGGTGCTGGTGCTGGAGCTGGAGCTGGAGCTGGTCCCTCTTCCCTCTTCCCTCTTCCCTCTTCCCTCTTCCCTCTTCCCTCTTCCCTCTTCCCTCTTCCCTCTTCCCTCTTCCCTCTTCCTTCTTCCCTCTTCCCTTCCTCCCGCTTCCGGCTTCCTGTCTCCCGTCTCCTCTCAGAACACCTTGACGCCACGTGGCGTCTTGTAGAACTGCGGGTGCCGGTACGCTTTGTCGTTCGCCGGGTCGAAGAACGGACCGACGTCTTCGGGCGTGGAGCCGGTGATCCACTGTGACGGAACCACCCAGAGGTTCACGCCCTCGTTCCGGCGGGCGTAGACGTCGCGCGCGTTCAGCAGGGCCTGCTCGGCATCGACGGCGTGGAGACTGCCGCAGTGCTCGTGCGGGGCTCCCGGTTCGGGTTGGATGAACACCTCCCAGAGCGGCCACTGGGAGTCGCCGGGAACCGCGTCGTCGCTCCGGGTCGCGGTCATACGCGTCAGGCGGCGGCGCCCGCCGCGGCGGCGCGTTTTTTCGCGGCAAAGGCCGCTGCCGCCGCCCGGACCCAGGCGCCTTCCTCGTGCGCCTTCCGGCGCGCGGCCATCCGCTCGCGATTGCAGGGCCCGTCCCCTTTCACGACCGCCCAGAACTCATCCCAGTCGATCTGGCCGAAGTCCCAGTTGCCGGTGGCCTCGTTGTACCGGAGATCCGGATCGGGAAGCGTCAGATTCACCGCCTGCGCCTGTGGCACGGTGAGATTCACGAACCGCTGGCGCAGTTCGTCGTTGCTCTTCTTCTTCACCCCCCACCTGATCAGTTCGGCGCTGTTGGGCGAGTCCTTGTCGTTCGGCCCGAACATCATGAGGGACGGCCACCACCAGCGGTTCACCGCGTCCTGCACCATCGCCCGCTGGCCCGGCGTCCCGCGCGCGAGCGTGGCCACGCTCTCGTAGCCCTGGCGCTTGTGGAAGTTCTCCTCCCGGCAGATGCGAACCATGGCGCGCGCGTAGGGCCCGTAGGAGGCCTTGGCGAGCATGGTCTGGTTCACGATCGCCGCCCCGTCCACGAACCACCCGATCACGCCGACGTCGGCCCAGGTGAGCGTCGGGTAGTTGAAGATGCTCGAGTACTTGGCCTTGCCGTTCAGGAAATCGGCCAGGAGCTCGTGCCGGTCAACGCCTAACGTCTCGGTGCCGCAGTAGATGTACAGCCCGTGGCCCGCCTCGTCCTGCACCTTGGCCAGGAGCGACATCTTCCGGCGGAGACTGGGAGCGCGAGTGATCCAGTTCCCTTCGGGCAGCATGCCGACGATCTCGGAATGCGCATGCTGCGACATCATCCGGATCAACTGCCGGCGGTACCGCTCCGGCATCCAGTCCTTGGGCTCGATGACGTCGCCGCGCGCGATGCGCGCCTCGAACTCGGCGGTCCGCTTCGGGTCGTCTGGAGAGGGAGCGTCTGAGCTCATGCGGCGTGAACGGGCTGGTGATCCCAAGTTGGCCCCGGACAAGCACTTGACGCCTGGGGCCCCGGCGGCGTCGCGGCGCTTGGACTATCACCAATCCCGCGTCCCGCCGCAATGGCAAAAGGCCCTCCGGCCGCCGCGAGCCGGGAGGTAGATTCGTCGCGATCCCCGATCCCGCGCCCCATGACCGCACCGACCGACCTGGAACACGAAGGCACCGTCACGACCGGCGTCGCCAACGGGGTCGCGACCGTGACCTTTCAGCACCCGAAGCGGAACAGCCTCCCGGCGGCCCTGCTGCGCCGGCTCGCCGAGGCGATCGACGCCGTCGCCGCGGAACGGGACGCGCGCGTGATCGTGCTGGCGAGCGACGGGACGGGGACGTTCTGCGCCGGCGCGTCGTTCGATGAACTCCGTTCGCTCCGCAGTGCCGACGAGGGGAAGGAGTTCTTCAGCGGGTTCGCGCGCGTCATCCTGGCCATGAAGCGGGCGCCCAAGTTCGTGGTGGCCCGGGTACAGGGGAAGGCCGTCGGTGGCGGCGTCGGCCTCGTGGCCGCCGCCGACTACGCGTTCGCGCTCCCTGGGGCGTCCGTCCGGCTCAGCGAACTGGCCGTGGGGCTCGGGCCGTTCGTGGTGGGCCCGGTGATCGAACGCCGGATCGGTCGGGCCGCCTTCGCCGCCATGTCCATCGACGCCGACTGGCGCGACGCCGCGTGGGCCGAATCCCGCGGACTCTACACCCGGGTGCTGGACACCGAGGCGGCGATGGACTCGGTCCTCCCGGCCTTCGTCACCCGCCTCGCCGCGATGAACCCGGAAGCCATGGCCCAGCTCAAGCGCGTGCTGTGGGAGGGCACGTCGCACTGGGACACGCTCCTGTTCGAACGCGCCGCGATCAGCGGGAGGCTGGCGATGTCGGAGTTCACCGCCCTGGCCGTCGGGCGAGAAACCTGAGTTGGGAGTTGGGAGTTGGGAGTTGGGAGTTGGGAGTGGCGGGCAGGTTGGGGTGCGTGGAATTGATACCACCTGCGTTGTAAGGGTGAGGATTCCGGTGGCATCCGATGTTATGGTCGCGCCATGCCAACATCCTCACCATCCCCGCGCCGCGCGGTCGTCAGGAGCTACCGCGATCTCATCGTCTGGCAGAAGGCGATGACTCTGGCTCGTTCCGTCTACGAGCTCACGACAGCACTCCCGGCAAGCGAGCGATACGGCATCGCTCAGCAGCTCCGGCGCGGAGCCGTCTCGGTCCCGGCAAACATCGCCGAGGGGCACGGACGCATGCTCAACGGTGACTTTGTCCGTTCCCTCTCGATAGCTCGCGGATCGCTCCACGAAGTGGAGACGTTCCTGCTCCTGAGCCTCGACCTGGGCCTCCTGGCCCCCGACGCCGTTCGTCCCGCCATGGCGCTGGCCGACGAAGCAAGCCGAATGCTCGCAGTGCTCATCCGCCGACTGGGCCGCAAGAGCCCGCGGCGCTGACCCTGGGGAGTCGAGCCGCCCTCAACTCCAAACTCCCAACTCCCAACTCCCAACTCCCAACTCAACTGGTGGGCGGCGCAAACCCTTCCTGTAACCCACCCCCCTCGATCCAGCTCTGGTGGTACCTCCCGTCCTCGATCGGCAGCGCGGCCTTCGCGACGTGCAGCGGACGGAACGAGTCCATCATCACCGCCAGTTCGTTCGTGTACTTCATGCCGACGCTCCCCTCGTACCGGCCCGGATGAGGGCCGTGCGGCAGGCCGTCCGGATGGTGCGTGATCGACCCGTACTCGATCCCCTTCCGGCTCATGAACTCGCTCGACGCGTAGAACAGCACCTCGTCCGAGTCCACGTTGCTGTGGTTGTAGGGCGCCGGAATCGCGTTCGGATCGAAATCGTACGGCCGCGGGCAGAACGAGCAGATCACGAAGCCGTCCCCCTGAAACGTCTGGTGCACCGGGGGAGGCTGATGGATCCGCCCGACGATCGGCTCGAAGTCGTGGATCGAAAACGCCCACGGATAGAAGTACCCGTCCCACCCGACGACGTCGAACGGGTGATGATCGAGCACCAGCTCGTTGATCGCGTCGTACTGCTTGACGAAGACCGGGAAGTCGCCCTTTTCGTCGCGCGGCTCCAGCGTCGCCGGCCGGCGGATGTCCCGCTCGCAGTAGGGCGCCCCTTCCAGCAGCTGCCCGAACTCGTTGCGGTAGCGCTTCGGCCAGCGGACGTGCCCGCGGCTCTCGAAGACCAGCAGTTTGGTCGCACCCGCCGCCAGGTCCATGCGCCAGCGGTGCGTGATGTTGCGGTGGATCACCACGTAATCGCCGGTCTGGTACGGCAGCTCGCCGAACACGCTCTCCAGCACGCCCTTCCCTTCCACGACGTACACGACCTCATCGGCCTGCGAGTTGCGATAGAAGTGCTGGTCCGCGCGGTCCGGCTCGACATACAGCATCCCGATGTCCCTGTTGAAGAGAATCGGCAGGCGGTCGAGCGTGGGGCTCCCTCCCTTCGGCGCGCGCGCGGTCAGAAAGTGCCGGTGCCGCAGCGAGGTATCGTCATCCCGCTCCCACGTCACCGGCCGCACGCGCCGAGCCGAGCGCACGGTGGTGGGCGGATGGATGTGGTAGAGCAGCGAGGACGTCCCCACGAAGCCCTCGTGGCCCATGAGTTCCTCGGAGTACAGGGCGCCGTCGGGCCGGCGGAAGACGGTGTGCCGCTTGCGGGGAACCGTGCCTAGCGAGTGGTAGATGGGCATGGTGGTGAAGCGCCGAGCGCCGAGCGCCGAGCGCCTGCAGGTTCAGGTGGTTCCCTCGGCGCGGGGCACTCGACGCCTGGCGCTCACAGGTTCCCCCGCCGTGCCTGCTCGCGCTCGATCGCCTCGAAGAGCGCCTTGAAGTTTCCCTTGCCGAAGCTCTTCGCGCCCTTCCGCTGGATGATCTCGTAGAACAGCGTCGGACGGTCCTGCACCGGCTTGGAGAAGATCTGGAGCAGGTACCCCTCGTCGTCGCGATCCACCAGGATCCCCAGGTCGCGCAGCGGCCCCAGGTCCTCGTCGATGTGCCCCACACGATCGAGCAGCGTGTCGTAGTAGGCGGCCGGCACGCGCAGAAACTCCACGCCCCGGTCCCGGAGCGCCGTCACGGTGCTCACGATGTCGTTCGTCGCGATGGCGATGTGCTGGACGCCGGGTCCGCGATAGAACTCCAGGTACTCGTCGATCTGGGACTTCTTCTTCCCCGCCGCCGGCTCGTTGATCGGGAACTTGATCCGGCCGTTCCCGTTCGACATCACCTTCGACATGAGCGCCGAGTACTCGGTGGAGATGTCCTTGTCGTCGAACGAGAGCAGGTTGTAGAAGCCCAGCACACGGGAGTAGAACGCCACCCACTCGTTCATCCTGCCGAGTTCGACGTTCCCGACGCAGTGGTCGACGTACAGGAGACCGGCGCCGGCCGGCTCATAGGGCGACGTGACGGGCTCGAAGCCCGGCATGAATGGTCCCCGGTAGTTCCGCCGCTCCACGATGGAGTGGATCGTGTCGCCGTACGTGCGGATGGCGGCGATCACGACTTCACCCTGCGCGTCCTTCAGGACTTCCGGCGTACGCGCCGCCACCGCGCCCCGCTCGACGGCCCGGGCGAATGCGTCGCGGGCGTCATCGACCCAGAAGGCGATGTCGCGCACCCCGTCCCCGTGCTTCGCCACGTGCGCGGCAATCTCGCCCTCGGGGCCGAGCGGCGACGTCAGCACGAACCGGATCTTCCCCTGCTCCAGCAGGTAGCTGGCGCGATCGCGCACGCCGGTCTCCGGTCCGCGATAGCCCAGGAGCCGGAACCCGAATGCGCCGCGGTAATAGTGCGCGGCCTGCTTGGCGTTGCCGACCCAGAACTCGATGTAGTCCGTTCCGTTGATCGGGAACGTGTCGTGAGCCGCCTCGCTGGCAGGAACGGTGGACGTGGCCATGGTGTCGAAGGTCGCTCGGGGACGCCGGCTCCGTGCCCGGCGCGTCGCGCGCCCCTGACGGCGCGTGCCCGCGCCCGGGCAGCACGTCCGAATCTAACACCGGCTCGGGGCCTCGACCCACCTCCCCGTCCGGCCACCGCCCCCCTCAGTGCGCGATCAGGGAGGCGGCAGCACCGAGTCCTGACGAACCGGCGCGGCGCCCGACGGACCACGCACCGGACTCGAATCAGCCTGGACCACGGGCAGAACGTCCCGGTCGCGCCGCCAGATCACGTTCGATGGATTCGACAGGATGATCTCCGGCACGACACCGTCCACGAACTTGAACGAGAACCTGGTCTGCCCCCGTTCCTGTTCGTACAGCGCCTCGAAGATGACCGTATCCGCCCGCATCGAACGGCGCACCTCGGTCACCGGAAACTCCACCGGCGCGGCCAGCTCTCCACCGAACGCGAGCCGGACCCGGTGGTCCGTCAGCGTGAAGGACCGTCCGGCGTACTTCCGGGCGCTCGGCTTCCATTCCCCGAGGACTTCGCCCGGAAACGCGGTCTCGGCCGGCGGCTGCCTGGACAGCAGGGGCGTGGAAGCCAGCCCGGCGCCAAAGACGGCCACCATCGCGGTCGCGACGAGCCACTTGCGGGTCCGCTTGACGGGCGGCGCCGACGGCACCGCCGTCACGACGTCCGGACGCTCGGGCAGCTGGAAGTGAAGGCCAAGCTGGAGCATGAAGTCCGGGAACTCCATCGCCCGGTCGAGATCGCCGTTCCGGATCTCCCGTGTGACGCTCCCCAGCACGGGCGGCGTCTGCGGACGCGCGGCCGGTGCCGCCTTCGACTCGACCGCTCCGGTTGCCGGCGGCTGTTGCCCGGGTTCGACCGGATCCGGTTCCGGCAGGCCCAGCGCCTGGTACTCGCCCGTCCGGGCCCCTCGCTTGAATTCGTCGCTCATCATGCGGCGTCCTCCATGGCTCGCCGTCCGGCCCCAACCGAGTTGGCCAGGTCCTTCCCGGCGGCGGCATCCGTCGCGACCGCCTCCTGGATTTCACCGGCCCTCACGGCGTTCAGAAAGGCCGACACGGCATCGGGGTCAAAGTGTGATCGTGCGCCGCGCTGGATGATCTCGACCGCCCGCGGGACGCCCAGCCCCGACCGATACGGGCGATCGGAAACCAGCGCATCGAAGACGTCGGCCACGGTGAGAATGCGCGCCAGATACGGGATCTGCTCGCCGACGAGGCCATCGGGATAGCCGGAGCCGTTCATCTTCTCGTGATGCGATCTCACGATGGGCACGGCCCGCTCGAACGCGTCGATCGGCGCGAGGATTTCGGCCCCCAGCACGGGGTGCCGCTCGATGATGCGGCGTTCGGCTTCGTTCAACGGGGCGGCCTTGTCCAGCACCTGCGGCGGAACCCCGATCTTGCCGATGTCATGGAGGAGACCTCCACAGCGCAGATCCCGGAGTTCCTCGGCGCTGAGGCCAAGCCGCGTGCCGATGATCAGACCGGCGGCCGTCACGCGTTCGGAATGGCCTGCCGTCCAGGGAGAGTTCGCGTCGATCGCCCGGGCGAAGGCCGTCAACGTGCCTTCGCTGAGCGCGGCGAGATGCTGGACGAGCTGCACGTCGGCGATGGCCAGCGTGAGGCGGTCGGCCAGCCGACGGACGGCGTCGAGCAGATCCTGCCCGAGCGTGCTCGACGACGGCGTCGCGAGCACTACGAACCCCAGCAGCCGGCCCTCGAGCACGAGGGGGCACAGGTGGCTCACGCGACTGCCGGTGGAGAACGGATCGACGGCGAGGTACGGGGGGACCTCGTGCGCCGCGAAGGTCCGCATGACGGGCCGAGCCGCCAGCTCGGCGCGATCGGCATCCTGCAGGTCGATCGTCAGGCGGATTGGCTCGCCGGCGCGGCTGCGCTGGAGGCAGGCCTGTGTGCCGTGGCCGGGCTGGTCGATGGCCACGAGCACGTCGGCCGCCGGCACGAGGGCGGCGAAGCGGCGGAGCGCCGTCTCCAGCAGGTGGGGGATCTCGCGGGCCCCGAGGATGGCTTCGTGAAGCGCGTCGAGGCTTCGCAGCGTCACGATCTGCCGGCTGAGGGTCTGCGCCATTCCGTTGAACGAGTCCGCGAGGTGCGAGAACTCGTCGCCGCTCCGGATCGTCACCTGCGTCGAGAAGTCCCCCGCCGCAAGACGCCGCGTCCCGTCCTGGAGCTGCTCCAGCGGTTCCGTGCTCCGGCGGATCTGCGCGTGGGAGAGGAGGAAGACCACGAGGAGCGCCAGGAGCGACACGCCGGCGAGCGTGGTCACGAATCGCCGCAGCGTTCCGAAGATGGCATCGCCGCGCTCGGTCACGATGATCGCCCAGTCGGGCGACGCGTACTCGAAGCGCAGGAACGCGTTCCACGACGCGGAGAAACTGGATCCCGACGCGTCGGGTCGCTCCACCAGCGCGATCCGGCCTTCACCGCGCGAATCGCGGAGCGCGTCGAGCGTCTCCTGCGGCAACGGCGCATCGCAGTACAGGGGCTGCCCCCGCTGGAGTTCGACGACGCAGAGTTGAGTGCCGTCCCCTCCGATCGCTTCGAGGGTGGCGTCCCAGAGCGCGCGGTCGGACACGCGTCCCCAAAGCACGGTCTCGGAACCTGCGGATGGCATGCGGTGGGCCATCCAGACGTTCCACCGCCCGTCATGTTCGAGGGCGGTCAGGAGCGGGTTGTCCTTCGCGAGATGCGCGCGCTGCTCCTCGCTGAGCGGGCGCCGATCCCCCCCCCGCGGTCCTCCCGGGAAGCCGTCGGCCATCGACCGGACCTCGTACGCGCCGAAACCGGCCGCACCGTCGACGGGGGCAAGCGCCGGCCACGCCCCGGCGTTGGCGCGCAGGAGGCTGCCGAGCCGGGTCAGATTACCGAGCGTGTTCAGGCCGGCCATCTTGGCTTCCGACGTGACCCTCGCCTCGACGTCGGCCCGCATCTGCCGCTGCACCGCGTACCATGCGATGCCGGCGGTCAGCACCGTGGGCACGAAGGCGGCGAGGAGGAACCGAACGAACAGCCGGCGCCCGACCGTCGTGCGCAGAAAGCTGCCGGAGAGGGCCATCAGTAGTTCTTCGCCAGCCCGGTGTAGCCGCCGTCGTTGGCCACGATCACGTCGTCCCGCGACTTGGCCGCCGTCAGCGGGGGGGCGCTCTCCCCGTCCTTGCCCAGGCTGTACAGGTCGAACATGGAGTTGATAGGCACCAGGAAGCGGTCCTTGCGCGCGCCCGGCGGCGGCGGCGTCCCGCCGCCGCCGCCGCCTCCGCCGCCGCGACCGTTACCCCCTCCGTTTCCGTTACCGTTACCGTTGCCGCCTCCGTTCCCGTTGTTGCCGGCTCCGGGAAACTTCAGGTACTGGTAAGGCCGCCCCCAGGGATCCATCAGCGTATGGCGCCCAATCTCCATGAGGGAATTCGGAAGCGAATCGGCCGAGAGCAACTCGATCGTGATCGTCCGGAGGTCCCCAATCGCCTTGGCCACCCGCGCGCGCTCGATCGCATCCGAGAAACGCGGAACCCCGAGCGCCGTAAGGACACCGATGATCGCCATCACACTGAGCAACTCGACGAGCGTGTACCCCCGCCTGGCGCGATGCGTCAGGCCGGTCGAAGGGCCGGCTCTCGGTGGCTTCGGATCGTGCGGCATCAATGAGGCCGCCTCCGCCCACGTGTCGCGGAGGCTGTCCTGGTGTGGCTCGGGTTGGTCGTCAGTGCTTGAGGGCCGGAGCGGCCCGATAGTTGACGCCCGCTTGGCCCCCTGTGTAACGACTCGCGCCTTCCCCGCTATTGCGGGACGCGGGTCCCGCCGTCCCCGGACGCGTCAGATGGCTGCCCTGAAGCGACTTCCGTCGCGAGATTGGAGGCGTCCCACGGGCAGGCCCCTGTCTTCCGTCCGATGACCCTTCCGCCAGACGCCATCCCGCTCGCCGAAGCCCTCCGCGGCCAGTACGACGTCCTGAGAGAGGTGGGCCGGGGTGGGATGGGAATCGTCTTCCTTGCCCGGGACCTCAAGCTCGAGCGGCTGGTGGCCATCAAGACGCTGCCGGTGACGCTCGCGTCCGATCCGGTGATCCGGGCCCGGTTCCTCCGCGAGGCCCGAACAGCCGCAGCGCTGAGCCACCCGAACATCGTTCCGATCCACCGCGCCGACGATGTGGACGGGACGGTGTTCTTCGTGATGGGCTTCGTGGACGGCCCGTCCGTGGCCCAGATGATCCGCGACGGCGGTCCACTGACGCCGCGGACGACGCTATCCATTCTGTACGACGTCGCCGACGCCCTCGGGTACGCGCACCAGTCGGGCGTCGTCCACCGGGACGTCAAAGCCGAGAACATCCTGCTCGAGGCCGCGACGAGCCGGGCCATGGTCACGGACTTCGGGATTGCGCGCGTCGCCGAGGCGGCGCCGCTGACGGCGACGGGCACGGTGCTGGGGACGGTGCACTACATGAGCCCCGAGCAGGTGGCGGGCGACCTGGTTGATGCCCGGAGCGACGTGTACTCGCTCGGTGTGGTGGCATTCTACGCGCTGGCCGGCCGCTTTCCCTTCGACAGCCCCACCGCCTCGGCCGTGCTCGTCGCGCACGTTACGAAGCGGGCGCCGTCGTTGCTCGAGGCGGCGCCGACGGTGCCGCGGCCGCTGGCCAACCTGGTCGACCGCTGCCTGGCCAAGGATCCGGCCAGCAGGCTCCAGAGCTGCCAGGAACTGGTCCTCGAACTGCGGCGGGTAGAGGCGGCCCTGCCTGAGGCGGACGAAGCGGCGCCAAGGCCCGTGTCCGCGGGCACGGTCTCCAGTGACGAGGCGGCGGCCATCTGGCGGCGGGCCGCCGAGCTGCAGGACATGACGGGCCCGCTC
>JABWBJ010000482.1 GCA_013360595.1 Gemmatimonadaceae bacterium
CTGGACCGGCCGACGGTGGCCGGACGCGTCGAGCGGTGCCGTGGTCTGGCGATGGCATCGCGCGCCATCGGCGCGGAGCGAGCCATCGCGCGTTTCCTGGGCGATCCGACGCTCGATCTGGACGGCCTCGAACGAACGCTCGGCGCACGGGTCCGCCCGGCGCGGCTCATCGGACCGGAGGCGGACGGCGCCCTGGTGCTCCTCGTGGACGCGTCCGGTCTGCGCCTGAACGCCGTTGCCATCGACATGACCGGCGACGAGCCTCAGGTTCCACCTACTCCTGCCGCCGGAGCCGGGCGATGCCCCTGATGTACGACGAACTGGCCGACTGGTGGCCGCTACTGTCACCGCCTGACGACTACGCCGAGGAGGCGGCGCAGTACCTCGCGGCCATGCGGCGCGCGAGCCGGCGGACCGTGCGGACGGTTCTGGAGCTGGGGAGCGGAGGCGGGAACAACGCCTCGCACCTCAGGCAGCACGTCGGCATGACCCTGGTGGAGCCGTCGGCCGGGATGATCAGCGTAAGCCGCCGGCTCAAGCCGGAATGCGAGCACGTCCAGGGGGACATGCGCGACGTGAGGCTGGGTCGCGACTTCGACGCCGTCTTCGTGCATGACGCGGTCTGCTACATGACCACCCGCGAGGACCTCCGCCGGGCGATGGAGACCGCCTTCGTGCACTGCCGGCCCGGGGGGGTGGTGCTCTTCGCACCGGACTACACGCGGGAGACGTTCGCGGCGGGCACGGAGCACGGCGGCACGGATGGGGACGGCCGCGCGCTTCGCTACCTGGAGTGGACCTGGGATCCCGACCCGGCCGACGAGACCTATGTCGCCGACTACACGCTGGTGCTCCGCGAAGGGACCGACGTCCGCGTCCGGCACGACCGTCACGTCGAGGGGCTCTTTCCGCGGGCGGCGTGGCTCGATCTCCTCGCCAGCGCAGGGTTCGAACCCCAGTCGGTGAGCTTCGCGCATTCCGAGCTGGAACGCCCGATCGACCTGTTCATCGGGCGGCGCCCGGAGTGAGGAGAGACGCGGGGCGTGCATCCCCGCGCCCCTCACGACGTTCAACCCTCCTTGTAGACCCAGGCGCCGGCGACCGCGCCGGCACCTATCGAGAGCACGGACGCCACCAGCCCGGAGACAAAGAGCCCCGAGTCGAGGATCCCGTTCTGGACGAAACTGGCCAGGACGACGTTGACCGACACGAACGGCACCGCGGCCGCCATGAGCGCGGTTTGGGGCCCCGGGCCGAACCGCGGTCGCATCGCCGCATAGGTCCAGACCAGCAGGAACCCGAACACCAGCTCGGTCACCAGCCAGGCCGCGAAGCCGGCCGGCGCTTCGAGCACCGCGGGATCGAGGCCGAGCCTCGTGAGGTTGGCGGCGAAGCCGTCCTGCAGGACGACGCCGAACGCGACGAAATCGATCGCGGTCATCACGACGGCGGCGACCAGACCACCCTGCATCACCTTCGTGCTGTTGATGCCGGCCATGAGGCCTCCTTGCGTTGGTACTGGTGGAACAGCGCGAGGAGATGCTACGGCGTTCCGGCTGAGCCCGCCAGAGTCTAGGGCAGCGAGGGCGACGCGCTGAACCCTCGGAAGGCGGTGATGGCGTCGCGTTTCACCTGCACGCCGACCCTGCCCTCCGGTTCGCGGTCCAGGCGGTGCGCCACGGCGATCGTCGGGTCACCGGCAACGTGCGCGGCCACGTCGCGGCCGCGAACCCGGACCACGAGTTCGTGCCAGACACCGAGCGGCAGTTGCCTGTGCACCTCGCCATGCTGCAGCACTTCGCGCTGGCCGTCGCGCACCCGCCAGACCGCCAGGTTGCCGTCGCGGGTGTTGTAGCGGACATAGAAGTAGTCGCCGTTCGCGTCGAGCCCGAACATGAGCCCGGCGATCTGGTCGCTGGCGCCCCCCAGCAGGTTGAACTGGACGCGGAGCATGCCTGACGAGAAACGGCCCGCGCCCGCGGCGACGGCGATGGGGAAGGCGCCGGCCGCCGAGCCGTTCCGCACGAAGGCATCGCTCACGCGGCCGAACAGGCGTTCGCTCCAGCGCCGCAGGTCAGCCGCCG
>JABWBJ010000483.1 GCA_013360595.1 Gemmatimonadaceae bacterium
ACGCGGCTCGGTGCCCGGGAGGAAGTACTCCGTGTAGGCGCGGTCCGCGCAGGCCGGCACCGCCAGCAGGCCGGTCAGCGAGTCCACGCTGCGCGCCACGACCGACGACGGCTTCGGCCAGTCCGGCGGCTCGGGCTTCCGGCGATACACCTCGATCATGAAGTCCGTGTAGGCCGGCGCCGCGAGCCGCCCGCCCTGCGCATCGACCATGATCTTCTTCGGCTTGTCGAAGCCGACCCAGATGCCGGCCACCAGGTCCGCGGTGAACCCGACATACCAGACGTCGGCGCCGTCGTTGGTCGTCCCGGTCTTCCCCGCCGACGGCACGCGGAATCCGGCGTTCCAGACCCGTCCCACCGCGGTGCCGCGCAGCACGACGTCCTTCAGCATGTTCACCACGATCCAGGCTTCCGGGGCCGCCATGACCGGCGTGGAATCGGCCGACGTGCGCCACAGCACGTTGCCGTCCTGATCCTCCACGCGCAGGATGGCATTCGGCGCGGTCCGCGTCCCCAGGTTGGCGAACGCCGTGTACGATCCGATCAGCTCCAGCGGATGCACCTCGGCCGATCCGATGTGAATGGACGGATAGGGCGGAATGGACGTCGTGATCCCGAACCGGCGGGCCATGTCCGCCACGGTCTGCTCCCCCAGCTCCATGCCGAGGCGGATCGCCACGAGGTTGCGCGAATCGTACAGGCCGCGCCGCATCGTCATCGGGCCCAGGAACTTGAGATCGTAGTTCTCCGGCGTCCAGTCGGTCCCGTCGAGCTGCGGCAGGCTGATGGGCGCGTCGTCGATCAGAAGGGATGGCGGCCGGCCCGACTGGATCGCCGTCGCGTAGACGAACGGCTTGAACGTCGAGCCCGGCTGCCGGAGAGCCTGCGTCGCCCGGTTGTACTGGGAGTCCCCGTAGTCCCGGCCGCCCACCATCGCCCGCACCCCGCCATCGCGAGGGTCGACCGCCACGAACGCCGCCTGCAGATACGGAGACTCGCTGCCGCTCCCCTGCGACCGGTCGCCGCGCGCCACGTACTGCTCGTACGTCACATGGCGGAACGCCCCGAACCGCCCGCCCTCGATCGCCCGCAGCTGGCTCTCCACCGCCCGCTCCGCCGCCGCCTGCATGTCCAGGTCCAGCGTCGTGTACACCTTGAGCCCCTGCTCGTACAGCCGGTCGCCGAACCGCTCGTGCAGCGTCTGGCGCACCCATTCGGCGAAGTAGGGCGCGATCTCGCCCGATTCCACGCGCCGCGCCAGCGCCACCGGATACGCCTTCGCCAGGCTCGCCGCCTCGTCGTCCACCACCCCCTCGCGCCGCATCAGCTCGATGATCGTGTTCCGCCGCTGCACCGCCCGCGCCGGCGACCGCCGCGGATTGTACCGGCTCGGCGCCTTCGGCAGCGCCGCCAGCGTCGCCGCCTCCGCCAGGTTGAGGTAGCGGACCGACTTGCCGAAGTACCGCTGCGATGCCGTCTCCACCCCGTGCGCGCCCGACCCGAGGTTGATCTGGTTGAGGTACAGCTCGAGGATCTTCTCCTTCGAGTACCGCCCCTCGATCGACCGGGCCACGCGCGCCTCCTTCATCTTGCGCTCGAGCGAGGCCCAGATCTGCGCCACCGTGGCGCTCCGCCGCTCCCGCGTGATCTGCTCCGGGAACACGTTGCGCGCCAGCTGCATCGTGATCGTCGAAAAACCCTGCTCGAACGACCCCGCCAGGAGGTTGCGGATCGCCGACCCGGGAATGCGCAGCCAGTCGATCCCGCGATGCCGGTAGAACCGCTTGTCCTCCGTCACGATGAACGCGTCCTGCACCACCTTCGGGATGCTGTCGAGCGTGGCCAGGGTCCGGCGCTCGAGGCCCAGTTCGGCGATGAATCGGCCGTCGACCGCGTAAAGCCGCGACGTCTGCCGCGGCTGGTACAGCTCGAGGACATCGATCGATGGGCATCGCGAGCCGCGGCAGATCAGGGACCACATCGCGGCGGCCAACCCGAACCCGAGGGCCACCAGCGCGGTCGCGACGTACCCGGCCCGCCGGACGAGGGCCGGATGGCGCCTGGCGAACGCGGCGACGCGGCC
>JABWBJ010000039.1 GCA_013360595.1 Gemmatimonadaceae bacterium
TGCGATCGCCTGCAGCAGCGCCGCCGACCACGCTTGCGTGCCGAGGACGCGGTACGCGCCTGCGAGCGTCGCGGGGAACCCCACCGGGTAGAACGCGGTGGGCCTCGGCGGTTTCTTCGGGTTCAGCATCCGCTGTGTGTAGCCCTCGCCCGCGGCGAGCTGACGCGCGGCGCGCTCGTAGATCACCCCGTCCCACGAGGGCGGAGCGTCCAGCGCGAGCGCGACGGCCAGACGGAGACACGCCGCGCCCACGAAGAGGACCATCAGATCCCTGCGCACGTGCGAGATATACCGTGCGCCTGGCCGTGCACGGCGCTTCGCGGGCCGACCCCGGCGGTGGTAGGGTCCGAACGCGATCGTGACCGGCGTCAACGCATGGGAGACGACCTCGGGTCCGGTCATCCGTCCGTTCGACGGCGGTGACCCGACCCCCGGTCTCGTCCTCATCTACTCGCGCCTGCACGCCGGGCTCCCGAGCGCATTTCCCTTCGCGCAGAACCCGACACGCATCGGCCGCGAGCTCGACAACGAGATCGCCATCCCCGAGGGTGCCGTCTCCCGCTACCACGCGCGCGTCGAGCGGGTGTCGAGCGACGGATGGCTCCTGCGCGATCTCGGCAGCACGAACGGCACCATCGTCAACGGCATCACGATCACGCAGCCGCACCTGCTCCGCACCCACGACGTCGTGCGCATCGGCGACACGATCATGCGATTCACGCCGCAGAACCTGTACGCGTTCACGGCGTATCGCATCGACGGCACGGTCGTCGAAGGCTCGCGCCCGGTCTCGCACTCGATCACGCAGCCGCTGCTCGTGGGAGGCCTGCAGGTCGATCAGCTGCTCGAGCGCATCGACAAGATCGGCGCGAGCGAGCTGTCGGTGTTCATCAGCGGCGAGAGCGGCACCGGCAAAGAGCTCATCGCACGCGAGCTTCATCGACGCAGCCAGCGGCGCGGCGCGTTCCAGGCGATCAACTGCGCGGCGCTGCCTGGGCATCTCATCGAGAGCGAGCTCTTCGGCTACAAGCGCGGCAGCTTCACCGGCGCCCACGCCGACAAGGTCGGCCTCGTGAAGCTCGCCGATCGCGGCACGCTCTTCCTCGACGAGATCGGCGACATGCCCTTCGACGCGCAGGCCAAGCTCCTGCGGGTGCTGCAGGAGCGCGAGGTGCTGCCGCTCGGCGGCACGACGGTCGAGCGCGTGGACGTGCGCGTCGTGTGCGCCACCAATCGCGATCTCGATCGGCTCGTCGCAGCCGGGACCTTCCGCGGCGACCTGCTGGCACGCGTGCGCGAGGCGACCATCGTGTCGCCTCCGCTGCGCGAACGTCGCGAGGACATCTACCCGCTGGCTCTCCACTTCATGCGCAAGTACGGGCGCCCCGACGTGTCGATGCACTTCCCGTTCGTCGTGGGCATCGCCCACTACCACTGGCCTTACAACGTCCGCGAGCTCGAGAGCGCGATCAAGCTCGCGATCACGCTGGCCAACGGGCGCGAGCTCGACACCGAGCACCTGCCCGAGAGCATCCGTCGCGTGCTCGCCGAGCACGGCAAGAAGGCCGCCGCATCGAACGCGGAGAGCTACGCGGGCGCAGACCCCTCCGCGATCTCCTCGCGCATGTCGCCTCCCCATCCGGGCTTCGGGCCTCCGGGCGGGTTGCCCTCCTCGCCGCACGCTCATCCTCCGCCCGCGGCGCCGCGCGCGCCGAGCACCTACGTGCCCACCGAGTCGGAGCTGCGCGAGCTGCTCACGAGGCATCGAGGCAACATCGCAGCGGTCGGCCGCGAGCTCGGCAAGGAGCGCATGCAGATCCATCGGTGGCTCAAGCGCTACGCGATCGACTACAAGGGCGACGGGTCGGTGCTGGCGATCTGCGGCAACCCGTCGATCGAGGCGCCCCGGCTCGACCGGGACCGGCTCGACGTGCTGCTGCGCTACCTGCGCACCATGGCCAACTACCTGGTCCTCGACTGCCCGGTGCGCTTCGGCGACATCCTGAAGGTGGCGCTCAAGCTCTCGGACTGGCACGTGGCGGTGGTCCAGAACACGCTCTCGTCCCTGCGCAACACCCGCCTCTACCTGGCCGAGCTCAAGCGGCTCGAGTTCCCGCCGCACCAGGTCCGGGTGGTCCTCAACCGGGTCAGCAAGACCGCGGGCCTGGCCCGGGACGACATCATCAAGAGCCTGGAGCCCTACCCGGTGGCCTGCTCGATCGTCTCCAACGGGCCGGTGGCCCTCGAGTGCTCGAACATCGGGGTGCCGATCATGATCCACGCCCCCGAGTCCGACATCGCGGAGTCGATCCACAACCTGGCCAAGGCGCTGCAGGGGATCGAGAGCTCGGACCTGGCCCAGAGCGGGTTCAACCTCGCCTCCATGCTGGGGTCCCTGTTCGGGAGGTAGCGATGGCGAAGCACGGCGAGCGGCGGGCCCTCATCACCGGGATCACGGGCCAGGACGGTTCCTACCTGGCCGAGCTCCTGCTCGCGGAGGGCTACCAGGTCTACGGCCTGGTGCGGCGCAGCTCGACCGAGTCGCTGGAGCGGCTGCGCCCCCTCCTGGGCAAGATCGAGCTCCTGCAAGGCGACCTGCTCGACCCCCACTCGCTGATCACCGCCCTCAAGGAGGCCAGGCCCCGCGAGGTCTACAACCTGGCCGCCCAGTCCTTCGTCCCGACCAGCTGGAACCAGCCCATCCTGACCGGCGAGTTCACCGCCATGGGGGTGACCCGCCTGCTCGAGGCGGTGCGGGCGGTGGATCCCGCGATCCGCTTCTACCAGGCCTCGTCCTCGGAGATGTTCGGCAAGGTCCAGGAGGTGCCCCAGACCGAGCGGACCCCGTTCTATCCCCGCTCCCCCTATGGGGTGGCCAAGGTCTACGGGCACTGGATCACGGTCAACTACCGGGAGTCGTTCGGGATGTACGCGGTCAGCGGGATCCTCTTCAATCATGAATCGCCCCGGCGCGGACTCGAGTTCGTGACCCGCAAGATCACCGACGGGGTGGCCCGGATCAAGCACGGGTTCGCCCGCGAGCTGGCCCTGGGGAACCTGGACGCCAAGCGCGACTGGGGCTTCGCGGGCGACTACGTGCGCGCCATGTGGCTGATGCTCCAGCAGGACCGGCCGGACGACTTCGTGGTCGCCACCGGCGAGACCCACTCGGTGGCCGAATTCTGCGAGATCGCCTTCGCCCGGGCCGGGCTCGCCTACAAGGACCACGTGAAGATCGACCCCCGCTTCCAGCGGCCGGCCGACGTCACCGACAGCTTCGTCCCGGGCGCACCGGGCATGCCATGCGATCCGATCTCGCTGGCCGTGATCGCCGGATTCTACCGGCTGAACGCGACGCTGCAGTCCATCACGGGGTCGGCCTGCCCGCCGGGGTTCTTCCCACCCACGATCAACAATCCGGGCCCGATCCCGGTGACCGTCGAGGCACCATTCGCCCCGCTGGCGCCACTCGTCCTCGGCAGGGTTCGCATCCAGTCAAGCGTCCCCGTGGTTGGCAATCTGAACGACGACGGAACGTATTCGGGTAGCGGAAGCGGTCCGGTCGGAGTGAACGGGTCTACCCGGAGCCTGGTTGAGACAATCAGTGGCCTCTGGGAGGAAGGGCCGGGCGGGCTGATCGAGCTCCGGAACGCCATGATCCGGTTCCAGATGTTCGGCGGCGGCGGAAACTGCGACGCGCGCTACAGCGGCACGTACACGAAGCTTCCATAGAGGGCCGGCGGGGGCTGGGTGAGGGGGAGGGGGACGAACCGTCACCCAGCCCCGGTCGGTTGCGCGGCGCGGTCGCTGCGCAACCGGGCGGGCGCGTGGCAGTGGGCGCGGCGGAGCCGCACATTCCCGGTGGCCTTCAACCCGCCGACGCGACCATGCCACGCCACGTGATTCTCCTGCTCGCGATCCTGTGCCTGCCGGTCCCCGGCCGCGCCCAGTCGTCGCGCTTCGACCTTTCCATCCCCAACATCATGCGCGGCCCGGAGCTGTACGGCCGGCCGCCGCAGAACCCGCGTTTCACGCCCGACGGCCAGTGGATCTACTTCAACTGGCTGCCTCCCGGCACCGACTGGCGCGAGACGCCGAAGCCGTACCGGGTGCGGGCGCAGGCGGGGGCCGTCCCGGAGCGCATGTCGGCCGCGCACATGGACTCGGTGGGGCCGTCGCTCGCCCCGGGCGATCTCTCGCGCGACGGGACGCGCCGCGTCGTCTCCTACAACGGCGACCTCTTTCTCGTCGACCTGCGCGGGGGCGCCACGCGACGGCTCACCGACACGCCGGTCATCACGGAGAGCAACCCGGTGTTCGCCGGGACCGCGAACCGGGTGTACTTCGTGCGCGACGGCCAGAACGTGATGTCGCTCGACCTCGAGACGCCGCTCATCCGGCAGGTAACCGACATCCGTCCCGGTCCGGCGCCGGCCGAGCCGCGCACGACGCCGGGACAGCGCGCGACGCTGGAGGCGCAGCAGCGGGAACTGTTCGGCGTGATCCGGGACCAGGTGCGCCGCGACTCCATCGCCCGCGCCGAACGCCTCGAGCGCGAGGCCGCACGCCCGAAGACGCTCTATCTGGGCCCTAACGAGCGCGTCACCGGACTCTCGGTCTCGCCCGCGGGCACGGCCCTCATTCTCACGACGACGATCAGCGCCCAGGGCGCGCGGCAGACGATCGTCCCCAACTGGGTCACGTCCAACGGATACACGGAAGACCTCACCGTGCGCACCAAGGTCGGCGACGTGCAGAACGGCGGCCGGGCCGCCTTCATGTCGCTCCCCTCGGGCGACGTCCAGTGGCTCCGCCCCATCCCGCGCGACTCCGCCGAAACGCCGTCGATCACCGCCGTCCTCGGCTGGAACGACGCCGGCACGCAGGCGCTGCTCTTCGCCGAGCGGAGGGACTTCAAGGAGCGGTACCTGCACCGCATCGACGCCGCCGGGGGGCGCCTGACGACGATCGATGTCCTCCGCGACACCGCCTGGGTCGGCGGGCCCTGCTACCCCTGCGGCGGCTTCCTGCCCGGATCCGACCGGGTCTGGTTCGTGAGCGAGGCCGACGGCTTCGCCCACCTCTACACCATGCAGGCCGACGGATCGAACCGGCAGCAGCTCACGCGCGGCCGGTGGGAAGTGGAGGACGTCAGCCTTTCGGCCGACCGGCGCTGGTTCGAGCTGCACACGAGCGAGGTGTCGCCCTTCGAGCGCCACTTCTACCGGATGCCGCTCGCCGGCGGCGCCGCCGAACGCATCACGAAGGACGTCGGCGGGCACACGGTGGTCGTGTCACCCGACGGCCGGCTGATCGCCGACGTGTACTCGCAGGCCAACCGGCCGCCGGAGCTCCACGTGGCCCCGTACCAGCCGAACACGACGCTGGCGAAGCTGACGACGTCGCCGACCGCCGACTGGCTCGCGCATCCGTGGATCAAGCCGGACATCGTGCGCATCCCCGCTTCCGACGGCGCGCAGGTCCCGGCCCGCATCTACCGCCCGCGCGACGTCGGCGCGCGCCCCAACGGGGCGGCCGTGATCTTCGTCCACGGCGCCGGCTACCTGCACAACGTGCACAACTTCTGGTCCACGTACGCCCGCGAGTACATGTTCAACCACTTCCTCGCCTCGCGCGGATACGTCGTGCTGGACATCGACTACCGCGCGTCGGCGGGGTATGGCCGGGACTGGCGGACCGCCATCTATCGGTGGATGGGGGGCCGCGACCTGCAGGACCACGTGGACGGCTCGCGGTATCTGCGCCGGGAGTTCGGGATCCCGGCCGAACGCGTGGGCATCTACGGCGGGAGCTACGGCGGGTTCATCACGCTCATGGCGCTCTTCACCGCGCCGAAGGAGTTCGGCGCCGGGGCCGCGCTGCGATCCGTGACCGACTGGGCCCACTACAACCACCCGTATACCGGGCGCATCCTCAACCTGCCGCAGGACGACACGCTCTCGTACCGCCGGTCGTCGCCGATCTTCTTCGCCGAGGGGCTCGAGGACCCGCTCGTGATGCTCCACGGGATGGTGGACACCAACGTCCACTACCAGGACATCGTCCGGCTCACCCAGCGGCTGATCGAGCTGGGGAAGACGGGATGGGAGCTGGCATCGTATCCCGTGGAGGACCATGGCTTCGTGCGGCCGGACTCGTGGACGGACGAGTACCGGCGCATCTTTGAGCTGTTCGAGCGTACCATCCGTGTGGGAGGGAGACGATGAGCTCGGCGCGCGGCCCTGGAACGCCAGGGCCAGGGACTGTCCATGGCCAGGGGGCCCCGCTGGACGCAGGCCACTTCGGCCTCGCGGACCAGGTCAGGCGCATCGCGAAGGTCGTGCGCACGATCATCGGGGCCCCCGACTACGACCGGTACCTCCAGCACGCACGCGAGTGCCATCCGGGTCAGCCGGTCATGTCGCGCGAGGAGTTCGCGAAGAACCGGCTGGAGGCGCGGTACAGCCAGCCGGGGAACCGGTGCTGCTGAGCCTGCGATGAACCCGTTGCTGCGACGCCTGCGCGGCATGCTCGGGGTGGGGATCACCTGGGGTGTGGCCTGGTCGATCGCCTTCTCCCTGCTCGCCGTCGTCGTGGGCGTGCTCGATCCGGACAGCATCGACCCCGGCGAGGAGCCCTGGCGGATCGGCGTCTTCATGGGGATCCTCGGCTTCGTTTCCGGGGCGGCGTTCGCGGCGCTGCTGTCGCTGAGCGAGCGGCGGCGGACGCTGCGAGACCTGTCGGTCTGGAAGTCGGCCCTGTTCGGGTTCGTCGGCGCGTCCCTCCTCCCGATCCTGACTCCGGCCGCGGACAGCATGGTCCTCCTGCTGGGCCCGTTGGGGGCGGCCCTCGCGGCCGGGTCGGTCGCCATCGCCCGCCGCGGAGAACTTGCTGGCCAGGACCCGGCCAGACAGGTGGCCGGCCCCCGCCTCGGCGCCCCAAGCGAAGCCGACTGAGGGTCAGCGGCCGGGGGCGGTCATCCAGCGCCACATCTCGCGCAGCGTCGGCTCCTTCCCGTACATCAGCATCCCCACCTCGAACACCCGCCCAGCCAGACGGCGGAAGAGCCACGCCATCGCCGCCAGCAGTGCCAGCGACGCGGCAATCTCGGCGGCCCCCGGGTTCGACAGGATCACCCGCATCGGCATGGCCGATGGGCTCGTGAGGGGAACCAGCGACATCACCCGAGACGCGAGCCCATCCGGGTCGCGCAGCACGCCGAACGTCATCACCAGCGGGAGCATCGGCAGGAACATCACCGAGGTGCGCGTGGACGTGTTCGGGTCATCGATCGTCGACGCGAACGCAGCAAACGCGGCATTCCACATCGCCAGCGCGAGCAGCGAATAGGCGACCAGCAGCAGCAGGACCGCGGGGCGCACGAAGACGTCGGGAATCACGAACCCCCACGCGTACGTCCCGAGGACCGCGAGCAGCACGCCGCCAACCATCATGTTCAGGATCGTCGTCATGGCGTAGGCGCCGATCCCGAGGATCTTTCCGTCGATCCAGGCCTGCGGCGGGATGATCGCCGTGATCGATTCCGTCACCCGCAGCTGCTTCTCGCCCGTGATCCCGGTCAGCAGGTATGCCATGCTGGTGAAGACGGCCAGAATGACCAGGAACAGGAACACGGCTGCGACCAGCCGCTCGGCGCGTCCCGCCCGCTGGCGCGCGGGATCACCGAACCTCACCTCCAGTCGCGGCGGGGCGAGGATGACCGCAAGCTGCGTCTCGGAGATCCCGGCGGCTGACATCCGCTCGCGCCTCTCCAGGTCGGCGAGCGCCGCCCGCAACTCGGGAAGGAAACGCGGATCCTTCCTGACCTTCAGTTCAAAGGCGCCATCGGCGCGACGGTGGAGGATGCCGTCGACGTCCCCGGTGTCGAGCAACGCCTCCTGCCCGGCGCTGTCGGCGGGCGCCGGCACGACGCGCATGCGGCCACCCTCCGCGGCGACAAGCTCGATACCGGTGGCCGCCACCGTCACGACGCGCCCGCCCGTTGCCAGTCGGCTCGCGCCGTACCCGATGAGGCCAAGTACCGCGAAGATCACCAACCCGGCGACCTGGTCCTTCCATTTGAAGTAGCGCCGGAACTCCCACCCGGCGACCAGGAGTGCCTGTCGCCGAGGGCTCATGAGGCGAAGTCCCCGCGGCGGGCGTCATCCTCACGAACGGCCCTGACGAAGACGTCGTGAAGGCGCGGCGGTTCAGTGCTGATGCTGCGCACGGGAACCCGCCCCACCGCGCGGGCCAGGAAACCGGACACCGCGCTCCCGGGTCGCAACCGGACCGATACCTCGCCGGCACCCTCACCGGCAGACACGGAGTCAACGTCAGGATCGTCGGTGAACGCTGAACCGCTGGCTCCCTCGTCGAGGTTGAAGCGGATGTGCGGCCGAGCGTCGATCGTCGCATGGAGTTCCGGGACCGACCCGGAGAGGATCTCGCGTCCCCGGTTCATGAGGAGGACGCGATCGGCGACCCGCTCGACCAGGTCCATCTGGTGGGCGCAGAGGACGATCGTGGTCCCGTCACGGCGCAGTTCCCGCACGAGATCGAGGAAGAACTCCTGGGAGAGCGGGTCGAGGCCGGCGAATGGTTCGTCGAGGATCGCCAGGAGCGGCCGGTGGATGATCGCCGCGATCAGCTGCACCCGCTGCTGGTTCCCCTTGGAAAGCGCGTCAACCCGTTCATCCTTCCGGTCGAGGAGGTCCACGCGTTCGAGCCAGGCGAGGGCACGGCGCGTTGCCTCGTCCTTCTCGAGGCCGCGAAGGCGGCCGAAGTACACGAGGGTGCGGAGGACGGGTATCTCCCGATACAGCCCCCGATCCTCGGGGAGGTAGGCTGATCGAGCGGCCGGCAAGACGCCCGAGACCTTCCCATCCAGGGAGACCGCGATCTCCCCCTCGTCGGGGCGGATGACGCCGATCAGCATCCGGACCGTCGTCGACTTGCCCGCACCATTGGGGCCAAGAAGCGAGAAGACCTCCCCGGGCAGCACCTGGAAGGAGAGGTCGTCGACGGCCCGCCGGCCGGCGAACGTCTTGGCGATCCTGTCCACGCGGACCAGCGGCAACATACGGGTGGACAGTAGCAGGCGCTGCGGCGCGCGGCCACTCCGCGGCCTTCGGCCCCGGGGCTGGATTAACGTTCCAGGCGCTCTAACGTACATATCTTGCTGGTCGCGGCATTTGCCGGCGACGCAGGCGTACCGACACCACCAAGGAGATCAGATGCGCAGGTCCGCACTCGCGCTTGGCGCGCTCACCCTCATCCTCGCGGCAACGACCGCGACGGCGCAGGACAAGCCCAACTTCTCAGGCACGTGGACCCTCGTGGTCGATCCGAACGCGGCGCCCCCGGCGGGCGGCGGTCGCGGCGGCCGTGGCGGCGGTCGTGGACTCGGCGCCGGCGCCACGCTGACGCAGGATGACAAGACCCTCACCATCGTGCGCACCACGCAGATGGGTGAGATCAGAACCGTCTACAACCTCGACGGGTCGGACAGCAAGAACACGGTCACGATGGGCGGCAACTCGATGGAGCAGGTCTCGAAGGCCGTGTGGGACGGCAACAAGCTGGTCGTGACGACGAATCAGATGATGGGCGAGAACGCCGTCACCATCACGCAGACCTTCATGCTCGATGCGTCCGGCCAGCTGGTGGTCTCGGTGACGGCGCCGGGACGCGGGGGCGGCGAGCCGGTGACGACGACGCAGACGTACAAGAAGGGATAGCAGAGGCGAGTTGGGAGTTGGGAGTTGGGAGTTGAGAGTTGTGGGCTTCGACGGTCGCGTGGTTGGCCGTCCGGGGCCTTCTCCTTGTCTCTCTCAACTCTCAACTCTCAACTCTCAACTCGCAGCTCGTGTCACTCCCGGAAACACGCCTCGCCCGCACGTTCCTGACGGCGACGGGTTTCACTACAGCGCGCCAGGTCGTGCGCGCCCTGGGGGCGGTGCAGGCGCAGGATTACGAAGGCGCGAAATGGGGTATCGCCCAGCGCGCCACCGGGCTCCGGGACGCTGACCTCGACGGCGACTTCGACCAGGGCCGCCTCCTTCGCACGCACATCCTGAGGCCCACCTGGCACCTGGTGGATCCGGTTGACATCCGGTGGCTCCTGGCCCTCACGGCGCCGCACGTGAAGCGGACGATGGCCACCTACGACCGGCAGCTCGGCCTCGACGAGCCCACGTTCCGGCAGAGTCGATCCGCCCTCGAGCGGGCCCTTCGCGACCGCGACTTCCTCACGCGAACGGAGATCAAGGCCGTGCTGTTGCGGGCCAGGGTCGGCCCGCTCGGCGTCCAGCAGACCGCGCACCTGCTCATGCGCGCCGAACTCGATGGCCTCATCGTCAGCGGTCCCCGTCGCGGGAAGCAGTTCACCTACGCCCTGCTGGATGAACGGGTGCTCTCCACGCCGCTCCCGGATCGCGACTGGTCTCTGCGCGAACTGGCGCTCCGCTACTTCCGGACGCGCGGTCCGGCGACCGCGTCGGACTTTTCGTGGTGGTCAGGCCTGCGAATGCCCGACGTGACGCGGGCCGTCGAGGCGTCACGAGACGCCCTCGATCACGCCGACGTCCGAGGGACCCGGTACTTCGACGGCGGCGGGGCCGTCCCCCGGCGCCGGCCTTCCGCCCACCTCCTGCCGAACTATGACGAGTTCTTCATCGGCTATCGGGACCGCAGCGCCATCGGCCAGCGACTCGGCACCGTGAACGTCGTGACGGGTGGAAGCGCCCAGATCTCGAATGTCGTCGTCGTGAACGGCCAGCTGGTCGGCGGCTGGCGCCGGACCGTCAGGCAGCAGGGCGTGCGCCTCAATCTCCGGTTGGCCACGTCGTTGACGCCGGCCGAGCGCTCCCGCGTCCAACGCGCCGTTCGTCGCTACGAGGCGTTTCTCGACATGCCCGTGCGGGTGGAGTGGTTTCCGGTGCGGCGACTGCACCATAGGTAAGGCGCCTGGATTGACCTGCCGATGAGAAGCCACGGGCGAGTTGGGAGTTGAGAGTTGTGAGTTGAGAGTTGTGAGTTGAGAGTTGTGGGCTTCGACGGTCGCCTGGTTGGCCGTCCGGGCCTTCTCCTTGTCTCTCTCAACTCTCAACTCTCAACTCCCAACTGCCATCTCGTGTCACCTCCCTGAATACGATTCACGATTCACGGGTGACCCAGGCGAGCCCTCCCGCCGCCAGGACCGCCAGCCCGGCACCCGTCGCGAACGCCACCGGCGCACCCCACGTCTGCCATATCCCCCCGAACAGCACCGACGCCGGCAGCGCCGCGATGCCGATCGTCAGATTGAACCAGCCGAACGCGGCGCCGCGGACATTCGCCGGTACGAGGTCGGCCACCAGGGCCTTCTCCACCCCCTCGGTCATGCCGAAATAGAGCCCGTACGCGGCGAACAGGGCCCACGCCTGCCACGCCTCCGTGGCCAGACCGAACCCCAGATACACCGCCGCATAGACGAGCCAGCCCCCGATGATCAGCGGCCGGCGCCCCAGCCGGTCCGACAGCATCCCCCCGGGCGTGCTCGCCGCCGACTTCACCACGTGCAGCATCGCCCACAGCAGCAGCGTGAGCGACGCCGGTACCCCCAGCTCGCTCGCCCGCAGGATCAGGAGCGCGTCGGTCGAGTTGCCTAACGTGAACACGAACAGCACGCCCAGGTACGCCACGAAGCGCGGGCTCAGCCCGGCGCGGCCCAGCCCCGGCC
>JABWBJ010000484.1 GCA_013360595.1 Gemmatimonadaceae bacterium
GCCCCAGCGGGGCCCGCGGGGGGGGCGGAAAACACGCACCATTGGCAACGCGTCGGCCGGTGGCCATTGTCCAACGGGCGTCCGCGTCCTGCCGAGGTGCTCGTGCCCCGCCCCTTCGTCGTCCTGCTCGTCGCCGCCCTGTTGTCCTGCCGGGGAACGGAATCGGCGCCGGTCGCCGCGGCCGGGCTGCGGACCGTCTTCGATTCCACCGGTGACACCGTCCTGGCCCGCGTGGACGGCGATGTGCCCGCCGGCGCCATCCGCACGCTGGTCGAGGTCTCGCGCATCGCGCCGTCCGTGGACGATACCTCGCTCTTCGGCGAGGTCGCCGATCTCGAGGTCGACGCGGCGCGAAGGACCTGGGTCTACGACTTCCAGGGTCGCCGCCTGTTCCTGTTCGACAGCACCGGCGCTCTCGTCAGGCGCATCGGCCGCGAGGGCTCCGGCCCCGGCGAGTTCGCGCAGGGCAACGGCCTCGTCGAACTGGCCGACACGGGACTCGCGATCCTCGATTCCCGGAACGCGCGGGTATCGTTCTTCACGTCGGCCGGCGACTTCCGCACCAGCTGGCCCGTGCCCGTCGGCTTCTCCACCAGCAACGGCCTCGTCGGCGACCGCTCGCAGGCGCTGTATCTCCGGCGCCCCGTGACGCCGCCGCGCGAGGGGGAGATCCTCGGGCGCATGGGCCTCGTGCGGCTCCTCGAGGGCGGCGCCTTCGGCGACTCCCTGGCGCCCCCCGACCTCCCCGTCCAGCGCGACACGTACCTCGCCGTCAGTCCGGACGGCCGGGGCCGTTCGTCCACCTCGTCCTCCTTCGCGCCGAACTACTACTGGGACTGGCACCCCGACGGCTTCTTCGTCGCCGCCCACGGCGGCCGCTACGAGATCGTGATCTCCCGACCGGGCGCCAGGCCGGTGCTGATCCGGCGCGCGCCGTCGCCCGTTCCCATCGCGCCTGACGAGCGCGAGCAGGAAAAGGAGCGCATCATCTGGAGCATGCGGCAGACCCAGCCCGGCTGGACCTGGACCGGACCCGAGATCCCGACGCACAAGGCGCCGCTCGCCGGCCTCACGGTCGCGCGCGACGGGACGATCTGGGCGCGCGTGGCCATGCCCTCGGAACGCATTCCGGACGCGGAGCTCCCGCCCCGCCGGGAAAACTCGCCGCCGCCACGCATGTACCGGTCCCCCGCCGAGTACGAGGTCTTCGCCGCCGATGGCCGGTTCCTCGGCCGCGTCGCCATGCCGCCGCGCACCACGGTCACGACCGCCGACGGCGAGTTCGTGTGGGCCATCACGCGCGACGCCGACGACCTCCCCGCCGTGGTCAGGTATCGCCTGAGCATCCCGTTCAGTCCCGAATAGCGGCGGTCGCGCGGCTGGTGCCGGCCGGGGACGGAGACGATCTTTGGCGCACGGCGCGCCGGCGCCCCCTCCACCCTCCCATGGCCGACACTCCGACCGCTGCGCGACGTGCGCTCCTCCTGGCGGCGCTTGCGCCTGCCTTCGCTTGCGCGCCGCGCGCCCGCCCCGTCACCGCGCCGATCAGCGTTCCCGGCATCCGCGCCGTGGACGTGGCCGCCAGCCGCGACGTGGCATTCGACAGCGTCGTCAGGCAGCTGGCGCGCGCCGACATCGTCTTCTTCGGCGAACAGCACGACGACCCCGAGACACACCGCGTCGAGTTCGGCCTTCTCGACGCCATCGGCCGCGCGGGACGGCCGGTCATCCTCTCGCTCGAGATGTTCGAGCGCGACGTCCAGTCCGTGCTCGATGACTACCTCGCCGGCCGGATCGCCGAGGCCGACTTGCTGGCAAGGGCGCGGCCGTGGGACCGGTACGTCACCGACTATCGCCCGATGGTGGAGCTGGCGAGGGCGCGCGGCTGGCCGGTGGTTGCCTCCAATGTGCCCCGGACGATGGCCGCGGCCGTCGGCCGAAAGGGACTGGCGGCACTCGACACGCTCAACGCCACCGAGCGTTCCTGGGCTGCGCGCGAGAACCTCTGCCCTGACGATGCCTACCGGCGCCGCTTCCTCGCGACCATGCGGGGGCACTCGGCGGGCGGCGCGGC
>JABWBJ010000040.1 GCA_013360595.1 Gemmatimonadaceae bacterium
GCGCAGGCCCTCGCGCGTCGTGGACACCCGCGCGGGATCGGCCGCCAGCGCCGTGGGCGCGACCTGCGAGACCGGCGCGTACACGGTGGCCGCGTCGTTCAGCTTGAGCAGGATGGGCCCGAGCACCAGCGCCGAGAGCAGCGAGCCGATCAGGATCGCCACCTGCTGGAGGCGCGGCGTCGCGCCCACGAGGTAGCCGGTCTTGAGGTCCTGCGAAGTCGTGCCGCCGTTGCTCGCGGCGATGCAGACGATGCCGCCCACCGAGAGCGCCGTGACGTACCACGAGGCCCCCGTCCAGCCGACCAGCAGGAAGATGAGGCAGGTGAGCAGCAGCGTCGCGACGGTCATGCCCGAGATCGGGTTCGACGACGAGCCGATCTCGCCGGTCAGGCGGCTCGACACGGTCACGAACAGGAAGCCGAACACGACGATCAGCAGCGCGCCGAGCGGGTTCATGTGCAGCGACGGCGAGAGCAGGATGGCGGCGACGAGCAGCACGACGCCGAGGCCGACGAACTTCATGCTCAGGTCGCGGTCGGTGCGCGCCACCTCGCCCGCACCCCTGGCGCCGGTCAGGTCGCGCAGGCCCTCGCGCAGGCCGTGCCAGATGACGGGCAGCGAGCGGAACAGCGAGATGATGCCGCCCGCGGCCACCGCGCCGGCGCCGATGTAGAGCACGTAGGCCCCGCGGATCTCGTTCGGGCCCATCTCCGAGATCAGCTGGGCGCCCGGCGGGAGCGGCGCCTGCAGCCCGTCGCCGAAGAACTTGATGAGCGGGATGAGCACGAGGTAGGCGAGCACGCCGCCGCCGCACATCACCGCCGCGATCTTCGGGCCGATGATGTAGCCGACGCCCAGCAGCTCGGGCGAGATCTCCGCCGCCACCGAGCCGGCCGCGAAGGGCTTCGCGAACACCTTCTCGGGCACGTCCTTCCACAGCTTGAACGCCGACATCGCGGTCTTGTACGCGAGCCCGATGCCGAAGCCGGCGAAGATCGTGCGCGCGCTGTCGATGATTCTCGTCGTTCCGCGCGACGTCACCGTGAAGTCGGTGCCGAGCGTGAGCGGCACGCCGTCCACGGTCAGCGTGGTCCGCGGGGACAGCGTGCGCTGCACGTACGGCAGCGTCTGGTAGTACGACCCCAGGTTGCCGGCCGGCGCGATCCTCAGCCGCTGCAGCTCCCGCACGATGTAGGCGCTCCCCCTGGCATGGCTGGCCAGGGGCGCGTTCCGCCCTTCCATGGAATCGTCGGCGAACACGTAGAGGCGGGACATGAGGTCTGCCTCCGTAATCGCCGGCGTGGTCGGACGAGGCGCCCGTTTCTCGGGATTGCCGTACTGGTTCGCCTGGGCGGCCGATTGGGCGAGCGGGAGGCTGAGCAGGAAGAGCGTGGTCAGGGACATGGGGGGTGAGCGATGAGCGATGAGCGATGAGGCGCGAGCGATGCGTTGTCGTCCAGGTTAGTGCGGTGCCGTTGAGCCCGGCGTCTGGCGTTACAGGATTATCCCCGGCAGGTTCCTCGCCTGCAGCAGCCGGTTCAGGGCGGGCAGGTCCGTCTGCAGGATCAGGTTGAGGTTCCGTCGTGCTTCTTCGAGCTGGACCTTCAGCACCTGGTGCACTTCGCCGGTCTGGTCGGTGGGTCGGTAGTCTCCGGTCGCGGTGTTGCCGATGAGGTACCGCAACCGCTCGGATACCTGCGCCGGCCACCGCACGCCATCCTGGCCCGTGCCCGTGACGCGCAGCTGGATGAGGTTCTCCTCCACGCCGATCAGCTTCCGCGTGAGCGCCTGGCTCTGTTGCAGGATCTCGCCGGCGCCGGCCCCTCCCTGGTCGCGCAGGATGGCCTCGAGGTCGAGCAGCTGGCGGCGGGTCCACTCGATCCGGTTGATCGCGGCCGCCGCCGAGTCGTGGTCGGCCCGCATCGCCTTGAGCGCGACGAGCTGGGCCGCGATGTCGGCCTCGGTCCCGTCCGAGTTCGGATCCTTCAGCACGCGCAGCGGCTGGGTGTACGTGCGGCCGTCCACCTCGAGGGTGACGGTGTAGGTGCCCGGCGGTTGCAGCAGGCTGATGCCGTTCCCGCCGGAACGCACGCGGTTCGGCCCCAGGTCCACCCAGTCGGCGTACAGCGGCGTGGTGCGGAGCCGGATCGGCATCGAAGGCGTGTCCTGCAGGTTCCACCACACGCGGTTGATCCCCCGGTCCCGCGAGCCCGGCAGCGTGCGGACGGTCGTCCCCGACGCGTCGGCGATGCGGATGCTGACGTTGCCGCGCGGCGTGCTGCCTAACCAGTAGTTGATGGACGCCCCGTATTCGGGATTCTGTCCGGCGGTCATGTCGTTCGGCATGGTCATGGGCTGCGTGCGCTGCTGGAAGCGGTACGCGTCGCGCGGCCGGAACAGGTGCGCCGCCGAGGCCGCCACCTGCGGCGTCAGCTGCTGCAGCGGCGTCAGGTCGTCCATGATCCAGTATCCGCGCCCGTACGTGCCGACGACCAGGTCATTGAAGTGCTCCTGGACCTTCAGATCATAGATCGGCGACGGCGGCATGTTGTTGATGAGCGGCTGCCAGCGGTCGCCGTCGTCGAACGAGACGTAGATCCGGTTCTCGGTGCCGAGGTAGAGCAGCCCCTGGCGCACCGGATCCTCCTGGATGCTGCGCGTGAAGCTCAGCGGGTGCGGCGGGATGCCATCGGTGATGAGCTTCCAGGTGCGCCCGAAGTCCGCGGTACGGTAGGCATACGTGCGGAAGTCGCCGACTTCGTGGCCCTCGATCACGAGGTACGCCTTGCCGGCGTTCCACTTCGATGCGTCGATGCCGCGCACCACGCCATCCTTCGGCGCCCCGGGCAGGTTGGCGGTCACGTCCGTCCAGGTGGCGCCGTTGTCGCGGCTGACGTGCACCTTGCCGTCGTTGGTGCCCGCATAGAACACGCCCTGCCGGGCCGGCGACTCGTCGAACGCGTAGATCACGCAGCAGTACTCGACGCCGATGTTGTCCGGCGTCAGGCCGCCGGAAATCTTCTGCCGGCTCTTGTCGTTCGTGGACAGGTCGGGGCTGATGACCTGCCAGCTCTGGCCGCCGTTCGTCGTGCGGTGCACGTACTGGCTCGTGACGTACAGCGTGTTCGGATCGTGAGGCGAGAAGAGGACCGGGAAGGTCCACTGGAAGCGGTACTTGAGCGACTCGGCCGGCCAGCCGCCGGTGCTTTGCGGCCAGACTTCGACGTTGCGCACGATGCGGGTGCGCACGTCCATGCGCGTGACGATGCCGCCCCGGGCGCCGGAGCCGGACGCGCTCGACCAGACGATGTTGGGATCGCGCGGGTCGGGCGTGGCGAAGCCGCTTTCGCCGCCGCCGACGGCGAACCAGTCGCCGCGCGCGATACTGTTCCCGTACAGCGAGTTGCTCGGGCCGCGCGTCGACGGACCGTCCTGCCGGTTCCCCATGACGTTGTACGGGATCGCGTTGTCCACGGTCACGTGATACATCTGCGCGATCGGGAGCTGCACGCGATGCCAGGTCTCGCCGCGGTTGCTGGTGATGCCGATCCCCTGGTCGTTGCCCCCGATCATGCGGTCGCCGTTGCGGGGGTCGATCCACAGATCGTGATGATCGCCGCCGGGACTGCGCAGACCGCCCTGGATCTGCCCGGTGCGACCGCCGTCGATCGTCTTCACGAACGAGGCCGTGAGGAAATACGCCTCGTCGGGGTCGTCGGTCGACACCCGGCACTGGTTGTAGTAGCCGGTGCGGCCGCCGAAGTTGCGGTCGTGAGTCATGAGCTGCCACGTGGCGCCGCCGTTGTCCGAGCGCCAGAGCTCGCCGCTCTCGGTGGGCTGGCCCTTCCACGGCACCCCGTCGCCGGTCTCGATCAGCGCGTAGACGCGCCGCGAATCCGCCGGCGTCATGCAGACGTCGATCTTGCCCACCGGCAGGCGCGGGAGGCCGTTCCCCTGGAGCTTCGTCCAGGTGTCGCCCCCGTCGCGCGACATGAAGATCCCGCTCGCCGGGCCGCCGCTCTCCCGCCCCCAGGTGTTGTACACGATCTCCCACATCCCCGCGAACAGGATCCGCGGGTTGTTGGGGTCCATGACCAGGCTCGAGGCGCCGGCATGCTCGGTGACGAAGAGCACGTGCTCCCACGTCTTCCCGCCGTCCTTCGTGCGGTAGATCCCGCGCTCCCGTTGCGGCCCGTGCGCGTGGCCCAGCGCGGCCACGTACACGATGTCGGGGTTGGTCGGATGGATCACCACCCGACTGATGCGGCCCGTCTCCCGGAGCCCCATGTTCATCCACGTCGCGCCGGCGTCGGTGGACTTGTACACGCCGTCGCCCACCGTGACGTTGGACCGGATGTGCGGCTCGCCCGTGCCCACCCAGACGATCGCCGGATCGGACATCGACACCGCGAGCGCGCCGGCCGCGTGCGACTCCTGCTCGTCGAAGATCGGCCGCCAGATGATCCCGCCGTCGGTCGTCTTCCACACGCCGCCGGTCGCGGCCCCCGCGTAGTAGGTGAGCGGATCGCCGACGACGCCCGCCACCGACGAGATCCGGTTGCCGACCGGCCCGATGTGCCGGAACGTCAGCGGCCGCAAGGCGTCGGCGGAAACCTGCTGCGCGCGTGCAGGACTTCCCGGCAGCAGGACGATGGCGGCCAGCACGGCGAGGCGAGACGCGGAACGTGGCAGCATGGGACGGCTCCTGACGCGGAAGGTGATGCGGTGCCACCTAATAGAGCCCCGCCGCGCGCGCCCGCAAGGAGACTGGCGCCCCCCGGAGGCGGTCGCAGGTCGCGGCAGGTCCCCTACGTGTTCGCCCGGGGTTCCCCCGAGGCGCGGGGCCGTTCTTCGCCCATCTTGCCACTGTGATCTCCGTCTTGACGGATCACACCACCTGTTCGGCGCCGGACAGGCCGGCCTCCCAGCACCACACGGAGCCGACGTGCCTGACGCACCGGGGTTCTTCCCCGGTGGGAGGTACACATGCTGGCAGCTGCGGTAGTCGTCCCCCTCGCGGCCATGGTCCTGCCGATCGTGCTGGTTCTGCTCGCGGTCCTGTTCGACGTGCTCTTCCTCGGGTGGACCGTCTTCCGGATGTGGCACGATGAATGGGCCGTGCGCGTCGGCGCGTTCGCCCAGGACCACCTGTTCCACCCGCTTCGCTCCGTGGCGCACCCGCGCCACCCCGTCCCCGGGGCCAGGTAGCGCCCGACAGACGCGACGGTGCCAGTCGGTGAATCACTGACATCCACGGCACGACCCACCCGACTGACACCGCTCGCGTCGCGCGCGCAGGTTCGACCTGACGTCTTCCAACCAGGGAGGTGCTCATGCGGTTCCGTCACCTTCTGCTTGCGGCGTGCCTCGCCCTCCCCGCCGTCGCCGACGGCCAGAGCGCGCCACGAGCGTCAGGCGTGGAGAAGTTCGATGTCGCCGGCCTCCCGAAGTCGGCGGATACCGACCTCGAGAAGCAGATCTTCACCCTGATCCGCTACCACCGGCGCGGCGACCTGCGGGACGCGGCCCGGATCCACCTGCTCCTCGCCGACTACTACAAGTCGAAGGGCGAGCAGACCCGCGCCGATGACTGCACGAAGCTGGCGACCGAGGCGTGGGACGCCGCCGAACGGGGCGTCCGCACCTCGGCGGGCACGCAGGGGAACCCGCCGTTCGAACCCCTGGGCCTCTTCCGCCAGACCTTCGCCTACGCCGACGAGTCGCTGGGCGTCACGCATCGGTGGGAGTTCTTCGATGACGGCACCTATGCGCACAGCCTGACGACACCCGCCGGGCAAACGGCGCCGCCGCCGAAGGAACTCGGCTTCTACTCCGTCCAGGACGGACGGATCAGACTGTGGCAGGCCAGGCCCGAGCTCGATCGCACGGTGCCGTTCGAGTTTCTCGGTGATCTGGGCCGGAACGGGGCGGTGATGGACGGCATTCGCATGAGAGCCGTCCGGTAGCCGATCGGCGAGGGGGAACTCGCCCGTCAGGGCACGAGGACGAGTTCCCCCCGCATCCCGCCGGACACGTGCGGCGTACAGAAGAACCGGTACCGCCCCGGCGGCAGATCCGGCACGATGACGCGATACGTGTCGCCCTCGAGCACCAGCAGCGGGCCGGCCAGTGGCACATCCCGCGACCACGTCGCCCGCGGGCGATCCGGCATCGCCGCGTCGATGAGACGGTGCTGCACGTCGGTGAGCGAGTCGTCCGCGAACTGCACGTTGTGCGGTCCGCCCCGCCCGTTCACGAAGAGCAGCGTGTCGCCCGCGCGCGCCGTCACGAGCGCCGGCTGAAAGCGGTTGTTCTCCAGTCGAACCTCCCGCCGCTCCGGCACGCGGGGGACGAGGACCACGGCGGCCGCCGCCGCCACCAGCCAGGCCGACAACGGCGGGCCCCGTCGCATCTCAGGTCCTCACCGGTTCGATCTCGACCCGAATGTCGCGCCACTTTCCCTGGCGGAACCGCACCACGCTCAGCAGGCAGCGCGTGGCGTGTCCGACCAGAATCGCCGACCAGATGTCCGCCGGCTGCAGCTCCCGCAGGCTCTGGACGACGGCGCAGATCCCCAGCGGCACCACGATCTGCGAGACGATGGAGATGTACAGCGGGCTCCGCGTGTCGCCCGTGCCCTGCAGGCCCCCGGTGTGCACCAGCGCCACCGAAATGAAGAAGCCCGACACGCTGAGGAACGTCAGCAGCTGCACGCCGATGTCGAGCACCGCCGGATCACGCATCCCGAATACGCCCAGCAGCAAGCGCGGCATCGCCAGGAACAGGATCGCCACCGCCAGCGAGACGGTGAGTCCGATCCGCGTCGCCACGCGAACGCCCGCCACGGCGCGATCGGGGTGCCCGGCGCCCAGGTTCTGGCCGGCGAACGCCGCCGAAGCGCCCATCAGGCCGACGCTCGTCCATGTGATCAGCGAAAACAGCTCCGTGTACCCCACCGCGTACGCCGCCTGCGCTTCGGCGCTCTGCTGCAGCGAGCCGATGAACCGGATCAGGAGAACCCCGGCGATGTTCATGGCCACGCCCTGAACGCCGGTCGGCAACCCGAAGCGGAACAGGGCCCGGATGATCCCCCAGTCCGGCCGCCAGCTCGTGCCGCTCAGGCGGATCACCCAGTTCCCCTTCACCAGACGCCACACGGCATACCCGCTGACCAGCGTGCCGGCGAGGTTGGTGCCGATCGCCGCGCCCATCGTGCCCAGCCCCGGGATCGGGCCGAGTCCACGGATGAGGATCACGTTCAGCCCGATGTTCAGGACCGTGAGCGCAATGCCGAGCCGGAGCGGCGTGCGCGCGTCGCCCGCCGCGCGCAGCGCCCCGCCGAGCATGAAGAACATCATCATGCCCAGGCTCGCCACGAACATCGTGCGCAGGAACGGGAGGGCCTGCACCTGAACGGCCGCCTCGGCGTTCACGAGGTCCAGCAGCGCCGGCGCGGCGAACCATCCGATCGGCGCCAGGATGCCGACGGAGAGCGCTGCGGCGGTGATCATGGCCTGCGCGACCGTGCGGTTCACCTTGGCCGGTTCATCCGCCCCGGCAAAGCGCGCCACCAGCACGCCCATTCCCGAGAAGAGTGAACTCACGAACACCATCACCACCAGGAAGATCTGCCACGAGACGCCGATCGCGGCGTTTCCGTGGTAGTCGACGTAATTGCCGACCATGACGTGGTCGACGATCCCCTGCAGCCCGCCGAACGCGTTCTGCAGCATGGTGGGCCAGGCCAGCTTCCACACCGCCGGAGCGATGGGCCCCTCGACGATGGACCGGTCGAAGTGTCCGCTGGGTGTGGAAGCCATGGCCGTGCAGGATCGCCCGCCGCGCATCGGGGGGCAAGTCGCGGCGGGAACGACCCCGCGGCGTTCAGACCCTCTCCATCGCCGCGCCCGTGCCACGAGCACCGGTCAGCGATTCCCGGTTTCGGCGCATCATGCTTACGGAACGCGTGCGCCTCCCCCACATTCGGGACGACCCGGTTCTCCAGGAGGGCCAGATGCGATTCCTGTCGTTCGCGTTGTTCGTGCTTTCGGCGGCAGCCTGCCAGCTGCCGCGGGGAGCGGCGGGCCGATCGGCCGCCGACCTCGACGACCACGCGGGCCACATGTCGGCCGCGGACCGAACGCCCCCGCCACCCGCCGCCGCAGGAGTCACCATCCCTCAGGGGCATCCCGGACTGCCGGCCAGTAACGCCGGCGCCGCGGCACGTCTTGCCGCGAGTCCGCGGCACGGCGAATGGGTCAAGTTCCCGGTCGGTCAGGGGACGACGGACAGCGTGATGGCGTGGATCGTCTATCCGTCCACGCCTGCCAGGGCGCCGGTGGTGGTCGTGGTGCACGAAATCTTCGGCCTCTCGACCTGGGTGCGCGCGGTCGCGGACCAGGTCGCGGCCGACGGCTTCATCGCCATCGCCCCGGACTTCCTGTCCCGCGTCCGCGGCGGCCCGTCCACGGAGGAGCTGCGCGGCGACTCGGCCACGCGCCTGATCCGGGGCGTCGAAGCGGCGGAACGGAACCGGATCATCAGCGCGTCGGCCAGCTACGCGATGGTCCAGCCCGCGGCCGAGCCGCGGTACGCGGTGATCGGCTACTGCTGGGGCGGACAGACGACGTTCATGCACGCCGTCCATGGCGGCGTGAAGGGATTCGCCGGCGGCGTGGCCTACTACGGGTTGCCGTACATCACCGCCGGATCCCCCGCCACGGCGACGTCGCCGGCCGTGCCGGCCACGGTGAATGCCGACTCGATGGCGAAGATCAACGTCCCGATGATGCTGCTCAACGGATCAAAGGACGCCCGGATCGGCGCGGCCATGCCCGTGCTCCAGACCGTCATGGCGACGCTGGGCAAGGAGTACACCGGCGTGAACTACGAGGGGGCGGTGCACGGGTTCCTCCGCGCCCAGGACGATCCGCGCCCCCAGCGGGACGAGGCGGAAGAGGCGGCCAACCTCGCCGCGTCGAAGGACGCCTGGCCACGAACGCTCGCCTTCCTCCGCCGGCACCTCGGCGCGCGATGACGGGCCACCAATCCCCCATGACGCAACGCCGGGAGGGTATGCGCATGTCGTACCATCGAATGATCGCGCTGGGATTCGCGTTAGGCGTCTCCCTGCCCCTGAAGGCGCCGGCGCAGATGCCGGGCATGGGCGGAAGTGCGCGCCCGGTCAGCCTCGTCATCAGCGGCGGACTGACGCTGCCGTCCGGAGAGCTCGGCGACCTGCACGACAGCGGGTTTCACTATGACGTCTCGCTGCTGCTGAACCTGCCGGGCTTCCCCATCGCCATCCGGCCGGAGTTCTCGCTGACGCAGATGAAGCTCAAGGAGCCGGCCGGGACGCCCACGGCCGACTCCGACGTGACGAAGCTCATGGCCCTGATGGGCAACATCGAGCTGCCGGTGGCCGGGGGCCTCTACCTGCTGGCCGGCGGCGGCCTTCTCTCGCTCGATCTCGCCGGCGCCGATGCCTCGAGCAGCAAGTTCGCATTCGATGCCGGCGCCGGGTTCAGGTTCGCCCTCGGCGGCATCCGTGGCTTCGTCGAGGCCCGCGTGGGCGCCGCGTCCTACGAACAGGGGAAGTTCGGCTTCAGCAAGGCGCAGTTCATCCCCGTGACGTTCGGGGTGGTATTCTGATGAGAGATGCGAGATGCCAGTTGAGAGATGAGAGGTGGGCCGGGAACGGTCAGCACTGAGCGGTGAGCCTGCGCGGCGGAGCGGCGTCGGTCCGGTACCGCTGGTGCCGTCCTCCTGACAGATTCCCCGATCCGCGCCCTTTCGGAGCCTTCATGCGCAGCGTCGTCCTCACTACCGTCGCCGCCCTGGCGGCCCTCAGTGCGATTGCCACCGCCCAGGCCGGCCGGGGGAGCGGAAATCCCGAAGTCACCATACCGGCCGGCGCCCAGTGTCCGCCTGGAATGACCGAGATCCGGCCGCGCCGGTGCCAGGCGCCGCAGGCACCCGCGCCCAGCATCCTCGACTACCGCCCTCGGTCGACGCTGGTCACGAAGGTGACGCCGGTGCCGAGGGCGAAGTACCCGGTGATCGACTTCCACGGACACCCGGGCGGGCTCCTGCAGTCCGCCGAGGGACTCGCGACCCTCAAGGCGGCGATGGACAGCCTCAACCTGCAGCTCATGGTCGCGGCCGAGAGCATGACGGGTGAACGGATCACCCGCACGCTGGACCTGGTCCGCAATTCGCCCCTGAAGGACCGGGTCGCCGTCTTCGCCGGCATCGACCTGAACAACGTGGGACCGGGCTGGGCCGAGCGCGCGGTGGGACGCCTCGAGGCCGACGTGAAGGCCGGCGCGATCGGCATTGGCGAGGTGGGGAAGAACTTCGGCCTGTCGACGCGAAAGGCCGACGGCACGCGGCTGCGGCTCGACGATCCGGAGCTCGACCCCATCTGGCAGGCCGCGGCGCGACTCGGCCTTCCGGTCTTCATCCACACCGCCGACCCGGCCGAGTTCTTCAAGCCGATCGACTACAGCAACGAGCGCTGGCTGGAGCTGGCGCTCTTTCCGGGCCGCCGGTTCCCCGAAGACCGGTTCCCGGCCTTCGACTCGCTCATGGCCGAACGGGACAACCTCTTCCGCCGCCACCCCCGGACGACCTTCGTCACGGCGCACCTCGGCTGGCAGGCGAACGACCTCGGCCGGCTGTCGAAGATCCTCGACCTGCCTAACGTCTACACCGAGGTGGGGGCCGTCCTCTACGACATCGGCCGGCAGCCGCGCGCCGCGCACGACTTCTTCGTCAGGTACCAGGACAAGATCCTCTTCGGCAAGGATTCGTTCCAGCCCGAGGAGTACCCGTACTACTGGCGCGTCTTCGAGACCCGGGACGACTACTTCGACTACTACCGCGACTACCACGCGTTCTGGAAGCTGTACGGGATCGATCTGCCGGACCCGGTCCTGAAGAAGATCTACTATCAGAACGCGCTGAAGATCACGAAGGGGTTGCCGCAGGCGGGCTGGCCCCGGTAACGCAGAGCGCCGCGCGCAGCGGGTGGCGCCGGTGGGTGCCGGCCCTCCTCTTTGTGTCATGCTCAACCCCTCGCCACCCGTCCATCGCGTCCGGGCCGTCATTCTCGTCGTCCTTGTCGCGGCCCTGATCGCGCTGGCGCTCTCGGATGCGGTGCATGCGGCGCTGCTGCAGGTGTTCGAGGCCGCCCGCGATGTCATGAACGGGCATCCGGTTCTGGGGCCGGCCCTCTTCGTGCTGCTCTCGGCCGTCGCGGCCATGCTGGCGTTCTTCTCCAGTGCGGTCCTGGTTCCCGCCGCGGTGTACGCGTGGGGGACCTGGCCCACCGCCGCGATGCTCTGGCTCGGCTGGATCCTGGGCGGACTGGCGTCGTACGCCCTCGCGTACCGGTTCGGGCGGCCGGTGCTGCGCTGGCTGGCCCCGGGGCGCTCCCTCGCCCGGTACCAGCGCCGCGTCCGGCGCGAGGGATCGTTCGGGTTCGTGCTCCTGTTTCAGCTCGCCCTTCCCTCGGAGATCCCGGGACTGGTGCTCGGGCTGGCGCGCTTCCCGATCCGGACGTACCTGGCCGCGCTGGCGATCGCCGAGCTGCCGTACGCCGTGGGGACGATGGCGCTGGGGGCGAGCTTCGTGTCGCGGCGCGTGGGGCTGCTGTTGTCGTTAGGTGCGGCGGCCGCGATCGCCGCCGTGGCGCTCG
>JABWBJ010000041.1 GCA_013360595.1 Gemmatimonadaceae bacterium
TCATCTCCTTTCCTCCGATTACCGGCTCCGCCGGTGGGGGAAAGGTGCAACTTCCTCAGTCCAGCCTGAAGGCCGGTTTCCGCTGAACCACTACACTCCAACAGTTCCATTGTGTCAGCTTTAGACTGTGCGCGAATGTCCAGAAGGAGAACAATCATGCACCCATATCGTGTACACCAGGTTCTTGGCGTTTGCGCACTCGTCCTCGCCTGCTCTCGGCAGAGCACGAGTGCGCCGGACACTCCGGAAGGTCAGGCCCCTGTAGCGTCCTACACCGACCTTACCGTGACGGTGCGTACGCCCGAAGGAGTGCCGCTTGCTGGGGCTCAGATCGTTGTGAGAGTCTTCTCGAAGACCTCCCCACCGAGCCAGCGGCTGTCCGGGAGCGGACTGTCGAACTCAACAGGAGCCTATCGCTTTTCGCGGGCTTCTATGACGCTTGGAGGTTGGTACCCGTCGACTATTACCTTGACAGCACCAGTGGGTTCTGGACTGCGAGATACAACGCTGACGGATTCGACAGAGTGGGTGTCGTATCCCGCGCCGTCCAGGACCCTTATCGTAACCTTGCAGCGCTAGAGAGTGGAGTCGGGTCGCCACGCTTGGTCGACCGCAGGCCAACAGACTTTTCTGCACTTGACCCCTATCGGTCAGCCGAACCCCAGTATCTCCCATCAGCAAGACCCGCCGCGCTGCACCCCAGTCGACGGTTGTCTCGTTGCGCTCGAGGCGGTTGGTCCGAACCGCGCTCGGACGACCACGGCGAGCGTGCGGCGTCACCGGAACCTCACCAGGACGGGATCGCTGCTCACGACCACCGCGCTCTCGTCACCGCTGAACACGGAGACGACCGGCCGGATGCGATACAGGCCAGGCGGGAGCATGCGCGGGCCATCCTGGGATCCCTGCGGCACCACCCGGCCGGTGGTGAAGGCATCGATCCGGTGAGACCGGCCCGGCGACAGTTCGATCGGCGCGCGCAATTCAAGCGTGCAGTACACGGCTTCCGCCGGCGTGTACGCGTTGCCGTCAGGATCGCTCAGGAAGAAGTCCATGTTGCACCCGGCGGACCCGATGGTGACCATCCGATCCCCGACGTTGCGGACGGTGATGGCAAGCCGCGCCGTGTCGCCGACGACAGGATCGAGCGGCTGGGACGAGACGCTCAGGGTGACGCGGGGGCCACCGGACGCTTCAAGGACGCCACACGCCGCCGCCAGCGGCAGGAGCAAGGCAAAAGACGAGTATCTGGTTCTCATGGCTTCGTGGATACGGTGACGCGCGCACCTGCGCGCGCGGTACCCCTGAGACACACGACGCCGAGCCGCCCCTGAATCCCTTCCGGTCGGCGTCGCCGCGGTTCCCGGCTTCTCCGGATCGCTACGTCGCCACGACCGCCTGCTCGCCCGGAACTCCGGCGACGGTGCCCGGCACCCTCGACACCGACACCGCGCACACCTTGAACTCCGGGATGTGGGCATACGGATCCAGCTCCGGATTCGTCAGCAGGTTCACCGCCGCTTCGCGGTAGTGCATCGGGATGAAGACCTGGCGGCGCGCCACGCGCTGTGACAGCCGCACCGAGATGCGGATCTCGCCCCGCCGGGAGCGCACCACGACCTCGTCGCCGTCGCCGACCCCCAGATCCGACGCGTCGGCCGGATGCAGCTCCACAATGGGCCCGGGCTCGCGGGCGTCGAGCGCGAACGAGCGGCGCGTCATCGTGCCCGTGTGCCAGTGGTACATCTGGCGCCCCGTGTTCAGCATGAACGGGAACTCCTCGTCAGGCAGTTCCGCCGGGGGCAGGAACTCCACGCCGACGAACTTCGCCTTGCCGTCCGCCGTCGGGAACCGGTCGTCGAACAGGAAGTCGGTGCCGGGATGCGCGGCATGCGGGACCGGATACTGCAGTCCCCCGTTGCCGTCGAGCCGCGCGTGCGACACGCCGCGCCAGGACGGCGTGACCCGGGCGATCTCGTCCATGACCTCGGCCGCCGTCGTGAACGGAGTCGGCAGGCCGATCCGGTTCGAGAGCTCGATGACGATCTCGAGGTCCCCGCGCGCATGGCCGGGCGGGTCGATCGCCTTGTGCGAGAGCTGGATCCGCCGCTCCGTATTCACGAACGTGCCGGTCTTCTCGGCGAACGACGCGCCGGGGAGGACCACGTCGGCATAGCGCGCCGTCTCGGTGAGGAACAGGTCCTGCACCGCCAGGAACTCCAGGTGCCGGAACCAGTGCTCGGCGTGAGCGACCTCGGGATCCGAGAGAATCGGATTCTCGCCCATGATGTACATGCCGCGGACGGGGCTCGTCTCCTCCACGATCTGCGTCACCTTGAGCCCCACCGCGAGCGGAATGCGCTCGTCAGGCACACCCCAGGTGGACGCGAACAGGTGGCGGATGCCCGGATCGGTCACCGGCTGGTAATCGGTGTACACCATCGGGATCGCGCCGACGTCGCTCGCGCCCTGCACGTTGTTCTGGCCGCGGATCGGAATCATGGCGGCCCCCCAGCGCCCGATCATGCCGGTGGCGAGGATCAGGTTGAGCAGGGTGGCCACGATGTCGGTGCCGGTGCGGTGCTGCGTCAGGCCCATCGCCCAGAGCGTCGCCGAGCGCGGCCCGCGCGCGTACAACTCCGCCGCCTCGCGAATCAGCGCCGCGCTCACTCCGGTGATCGTCTCGGCCCGTTCGGGCGTGTAGGGGCGCACCGCCTCGCGCACCTGGTCGAAGTCGTGCGTCCGCGTGGCGATGAACTCGCGGTCCTCCAGCCCCTCCGCCAGGATGTGGTGGAGCATCGCGTTCAGCAGCGCGACGTCGGTGCCGGGCACGGCCTGCAGGTGGATGTGGGCGCGCGCCGCCAGCTCGATCCGCCGCGGATCGGCGACGATGAGCGTCGCGCCCCGCTTCACCGCCCGCTTGATGGCGGCCCCGAAGACGGGGTGCGACTCGGTCGTGTTCGCGCCGAGGATGAAGATCACGTCGGACTCCGTCTCCACCTCGCGCATCGATCCGGACGCGGCGCTCGTGTTCATCGACCGCTGCATGGCGGCCACCGACGACGAGTGACACAGGCGCGTGCAGTGGTCCACGTTGTTCGTCCCGAGCCCGCCCCGGAACATCCGCTGGAGAAGGTAGTTCTCCTCGTTGCTGCACTTGGCCGACTGGAACACGGCGAGCGATTCCGGTCCCTTCGTGTCGCGGAGCCGGACGAGCTCCTGGGCCGTGAGCTCCAGGGCCTCGTCCCAGGTGGCCTCGCGGAAGGGCTCGTACCAGGACGGCGGGGTCGCCACGCGGTCGCGCGGGTCGCCGAGCGATCCCGGGCCCGTCGGCGCCGTGTTCAAGGGGTTGGACCGCGGCCGGCGCTTGCCTTCCTTCGACTCGTCCTGGACGAGGTCCCACGGACCGCCACGGCGGTCCCACCCGGCGCGCTCATGGTCGCCAGGATCGAACACCCAGCGGCCGTCGCGCTTCGTCCAGCCCCGCCGGATCAGCGGCGTCGTCAGGCGGTCGCGGTGCTGCACGAAATCGGTGCCGAACCGGCCCTTGACGCAGGTGGAGCCCTGGTTCGGCGTGTTCTCCTCGATCCAGGGGCTCCGGACGTGCACGACCCGGCCGTCCCTCACCTCGAGGTCGATCTGGCACCCCACGCCGCAGTACGGACACACGCTCCGCACCGTGCGGTCGGCCGCCGGCAGATCCTTCGACCGCATGCGCTCCACGGTCTGTCCGTCGGCCGCGCGGACGGCCATCGGGATGATGTCGTGGATCGCTCCCGTGGGGCAGACGCGCACGCACTCGCCGCACCAGGTGCAGCCGGCATGCTCCGGATTGCCGTCGGCGCCGACGATGATCTCGGCGTGGTCGCCGCGATGGGCGACGTCGAGAACGCCCACGACCTGGATGTCCTCGCAGGCCCGGACGCACCGGGTGCAGAGGATGCACGTGCTCATGTCGTGCCGGATGATCGGGTCGTTGTCGCGTTCGTCTCCGGTGCGAAGCGGCAGCCCGGACCGCCGCGTGGCCGGCACGTCGTACCGCCGCACCAGCGCCTCGAACTCGTTCCGGTACCCGCCCTCGGGGATCTCCTCGACCGGGTAGCGCTCGAGGAGCAGGCCGAGCACGCCCTGGCGGTTCCTGACCGCCGCCAGCGATTCCGTCGTGACGACCATGCCGTCGGCCGCCTGGGTCGCGCAGGAGGCGACGAGCTTGGGATTCCCCTCGACCGACACCAGGCAGATGCGGCAGTTCCCGACGGTCGGGAGCTTCGGGTACCAGCAGAGCGTCGGGACGTCGATGTCGATCGACCGCGCCGCGTCGAGGATCGTGGCGCCGTCGGCTACCGATACGGTGACGCCGTCTATGGTCAGCTTCGGCATGCCGCCTGGGGGGGACTGGGGAAGAGGGGCGGTCCGCGCCCCTCGATCCATTATGTATGACCGGCGGGCGCCGGGGGAGCCCGGAGCGTCCCCCGGACGGCGTCGCCTTCCGATGCGATGGTCGTCACGTCGGCCTGCTCAGCGCCCGCCCGTCTGCGGGCGCTCGACCTCCAGCTCCGTCACGTTCACGCTCCAGCGGTGGTCGCCGAGCAGGTGCTTCACGAAGTACTCCGCCCGGAGCCAGAACCAGTACTCGCTCATGCTCCCGAAGCCGTGCCGCTGGCCGGGGAAGATGAAGAAGTCGAAGCGCTTGTTGGCGCGGATCAGCGCTTCGGCCATCCGGAAGGTATTCCCGGGGTGCACGTTGTTGTCGATGTCGCCGGTGGTGAGCAGCAGGCGGCCCTTCAGGTTGCGCGCGAGCTCCGAGTTCTTCTCGATCGAATACTCGAACGTCACCGAATCGCCGCGCACGACCTCCTTCACCCCGTGGTGCTTCTCCGACCAGTTCTGGTTGTAGATGTCGTTCTCGTGGTTGCCGGCCGATGAAACCGCCACCTTGAAGAAGTCGGGATAGACCAGCATCGCGGCGGTGGACATGAAGCCGCCGCCGGAGTGGCCGTAGATGCCGACCCGGTCGAGGTCGAGCCACCGGTGGCGGTCGCCGAGCTGCTCGGCCGCGACCTTCTTGTCGGCGAGGCCGTAGTCGCGGAGGTCGCCGTAGCCGTAGTTGTGGTACCACTTCGAGCGGTCGGGATGTCCGCCGCGGTTGCCGATCGTGATCACCACCATCCCGAACTGCGCCAGCGCGACCTCGGTGGCGCTCGACGCGAACTGCTTCGCCACCGACTCCGTCTGCGGGCCGGGATAGACGTACTCGACGAGCGGGTACTTCCGGGTCGAGTCGAAGTCGAAGGGCTTGTACATCACGCCGTAGAGGTCGGTGACGCCGTCGGCGGCCTTGACCGTGAACGGTTCGGGGAAGCGGTACCCGGCTTCGATCAGCCGGGAGAAATCGGCGGTCTCGAGGTCCATCACCTTGCGTCCGGTGTTCGCCTCGATCAGCGCCGCCGCGGGGATCGTGTTCACCCGGGAGTAGTTGTTCACCGCGAACCGGTTCGACTCGCCGAAGCCCGTGCGGTGGTCGAAGTCGCCGGGGTTGAGCAGCGTGATCGGCCCGCCCGCGAGCGGCACGCGGTACGTGTGCTCGTAATACGGGTCCTCGCCGCGCTCCCGGCCGTGCGCGTTGAAGTACACGAAGCCCCGCGTTTCGTCGATCGACTCGATCCCCCCGACGTGCCACGGCCCCTCGGTGAGCCGCCCCTTCAGGGTACCGTCGGGGCCGTACCGGTAGATGTGCGCCCAGCCATCCCGCTCCGACCACCAGAGCAGGTCGCCGGAGCGGAGCAGCTCGAGCCGCTGGTGCTCGACGTAGGTATTGAGCCGCTCCTCGATCACGACGCGCACCGTGCCGGTCGCCGCGTCGGCGACGAGGACGTCGACCTTGTGCTGGTCCCGGCTCCGGCGCCAGAGCCAGACCTGGTTCGAGCTGTCGGCGAGCCAGAGGGCGCGCGGCGGCTCGTTGTCGTCCGGATAGGTGAACTGTCGTGCCGTGAAGGTGCCGATCACCTGGTCCTTGAAGGCCGCCACCTGCAGCATCGTCATCTGCGAGCTGGCGAGGTCGAAGACGCCGATCTCCGGCTGGCTCACGTCGCGCTCGCCCGGCATGTCGTACTTGTAGGTCTCGAGCTGCGGCCGCTTGTTGCCGACGGTGCGGATCACCCAGAGGTCGCCGACCTTGCGCCGGTCCGAACGCTGCGCCGTGAAGCGCTTCGAATCCCGGGCCCAGGTGATCTGCGCGCTCTTCCGGCGGTCCTTCGCCTTCTCCTTCTCATCGTCGGTGCTCCCCATCTCGGCCGACATCCAGCTGTAGTCCTTCTCGCCATTCGTCGTGAGGCGCGTCTCCTCCACCGTCACGCGCCACTCCGCCGAGTCGGCCGCGGCTCCGGTCTTGCCGCGGCGCGCATCGAGGATCTTCTGATACTCGGCGCGACTCATTCTGTAGAGATCGTGCCGCAGGCCGTAGACGATGGTCTGCCCGTCCGGGGAGACGCTGGCCCAGTTCGGGTGGTTGTCCGGATGCCGCCAGTCGGGGATCTCGGTGAGGCGCTGCGTGGCCACGTCGTAGCGGAAGTGCCAGACCTTCTTCTGGGTGCGAGGCCGCGCCCGCTGCTGCCCCTGCTGCTGCCCCTGCTGCTGTTGCTGCTGGTTGCCACGCTCCGCCTCGGCGTCCGTCAGCACCGTGTCCTGCGACGACTCGACCTCGAACTCGAGCGTGCCCGCGTCGATGAAGCGGATGGCCCGGATCGGCAGGTGCTGGCCGTCCCACGGATCCTTCGTGATTCGTGTGAGCTCGGCGGCGATGCGGTCGTTGTCGAAGAGCGGCCGTTTCGTGCCCGCCACCGGGTCCACGATCATGAAGCGGCGGCCCTCGGCCGTCTCCCACTGGTACCAGAAGCGCTCGCTCCCCTTGATCCAGCGCGGCGTGATGCTCGTGGAGTAGAGCAGGCGCTGCCACCTGGCCGGCGCGAACCGCGCGGCGAGCCGGTAGTTGGCCTCGGTAACGGCGACCCGTGGCGTGGCGGGGGCCGGCGCCTGGGCGCCGCCGATGCCGGTGAGGAGAGCGGCGGCGATGAGGGGCGAGCTGCGGCGAAGCATGAACATGGGGGACGTGCTCCGAAGGGAGGAGAGGGCGGCCGACGCGCCATATTGTACGACGTGTTCGCCGGCCGCGTGAGGCTGGCGGGTACACGCCACGCCCCTCGGGCGTTCGTCAGCGCGGCGGTCCGGCGGCGCCGCGCGCGAAGAGCCTGATGAGGCCGGGGAAGAATCTCGGATCGCGCTGCGCCATCATCACGAAGTCCCGCTCCCGCGGTCCGCCCTTGGACAGCATGAGCCGGGCCACCGCCGCTCCTGAGGCGGGGCTCCAGCGATCCGCGCCGGTCAGCCCCTTCGCTCGACGATGAACGTCGAGCAGATCTCTTGAAGACGATCGCGCTCGATCTGAAGGCGCGCGACCTCGCGTGCGCAGGATGCGCTCGCGGCTTCCACCTGGGCTGCGAGCCGCGCCTTGTGCGCGGTGACGTCGGCCGTCTCGGACTGGAGCTTCTGCTCGAGCTCCAAGATCTTGGTGCGGATGGTCTCGGTCGCCTGCGTCAGATACGCGTCGAGCTTCTTCTGCTCTTCGATCGTGCGCGCGCCGATGGCCTCGAGCTCGCCCTGGTCGAGCCATACGCCGCGACACGTTGGACAAGCGTCGATTTCGATCTTCGCCTCGTAAGTCTGGGGCTCGAGCGCGCTTCGGTCGCGGGGGCAGCTCAGGGACATGGCCGCGGCAGACTACCAGGGTATACTGCCCGTCCGATGCGAATTCTGGAGCGGCTTGGCCGCGCGATCGTCGTCCTGGGGGTGTTCGCCCTCGCCTCGTACTTCGCACTTCAGTTCGGCACCGGGGGCCTGTGGAAGGGGCTCGAGGCGGCCCACGCCGTGAGCGCGCCTGGCGGCAACAAGACGCCCTACGATCTGACCCAGCTCACCGCCGTCAACGAGACGCTCAAGACCATCCGCGACAAGTACGTCGAGCCCGGGCGGGTGAAGCCGCAACAGATGTTCTTGTCGGCGCTCAACCAGGTCCAGAAAGAGGTCGCGCAGGTCATCATCCTGCACGACGAGAAGTCCCCCACCGTGAAGGTCCGGGCCGACACCGAAGAGAAAGAGTTCCGCGTCGACAACATCCAGGGGCCGTGGGACGTGGCCGCGCGGCTGCGCGAGGTGTTCGCGTTCTTGCAGACGAACCTGAAAGACACCGAGGTCGACCTGCGCGACATCGAGTACGCCGCCTGCAACGGCATGTTGCGCACCCTGGACCCGCACAGCGTCTTCTTGAGCCCCGAAGCCTACAAGGAGATGAACCTGTCGACGTCCGGGCACTTCGGCGGCCTGGGCATCGTGATCTCGATCCGCGACCAGCAGCTGACCATCATGCGCCCCATGCCCGAGACGCCCGCCGGGCGCGCCGGGCTGAAGCGCATGGACCGCATCACCAAGATCAACAACGAGTCGACGCTCAACATGCCGCTGGACGACGCGGTGAAGCGCCTGCGCGGCAAGCCCGGCTCGAAGGTGACCATCTGGGTGCACCGCGACGGCAACGAGGGCTGGCAGGGCTCGCGCCCCTTCGAGCTGACCCGCGAAGAGATCCGCATCAAGAGCGTGGACTACCGGGCGCTCTCGCCCGGCATCGGCTACGTGCGGCTCAAGCAGTTCCAGTCGAGCACCGCCGACGAGCTGGACGCGGCGTTGGCCGATCTGGCCAAGAGCGAGCCGCTCAAGGGCCTGGTGCTGGATCTGCGCGGCAACCCCGGTGGTCTGCTCGATCAGGCGGCCAAGGTCGCCGACAAATTCCTCGAAACCGGGCCCATTGTCGCCACGGTGGGCGCCGCCGAGGGGCGCGAAGAGAAGAAGGCCACGCCCCGCGGCACCGAGCCGAACTACCCGATCGTCGTGCTGCAGAGCGGCTCGAGCGCGAGCGCCAGCGAGATTGTGTCCGGCGCCCTCAAGAACCAGGACCGCGCGGTGATCGTCGGCCAGACCAGCTTCGGCAAGGGGACGGTGCAACTGGTGTTCCCGCGCATCACCCCGGACGGCGCGGCGCTGAAGCTGACCATTGCGCAGTACCTGACCCCGGGCGACGTGTCGATTCAGGGTGTGGGCGTCGCGCCCGACGTGCAGCTCGATCCGATGACCGCCGACACGCTGGAGATGGACCTCTACAGCGAAGAGAGCCCGGTGCGCGAGCGCGACCTCTCCAAGAGCCTGGGCGGCGCCAGCAAGCGCTCGAGTGATCGCCCGCACTACAAGCTGCGTTACAACCTGCCGGAAGAAGAGCGGGCCAAGATGCGCGACCTGGGCGGCGACCTGGAAGACGAGTTCCAGCTCGACTTCCCCGTCACCTTCTGCCGCGACCTGGTGGGCAAGCTGCCGCAGGGCAAGCGCCCCGACCAGGTGCGCGCCGCCAAGCCCGTGGTCGAGAAGGCGCAAGACGGGCAGATCCAGGCCATCACCACCGACCTGCAGAAGCTGGGCATCGACTGGGGCGCGCCGGCGAAGGACGCGAAGGGGCCAGGCCCGGACGACTACGAAGTGAAGCTCGAGACCGACCGGAAGGGCGACACCGTGACGGCCGGCGAGCCGATGAACCTGAAGGTCACGGTGAAGAACAACGGCACCGAGCCGATCCACCAGCTGCGCGCGGTGACCAAGAGCGACGGCGGCTATTACGACGAGAAAGAGCTGGCTTTCGGCAAGATCGAGCCGGGCAAGTCGCGCACCGCAACGGTCCCATTCGGCTGGTGCGAGCTCGACGGCAAGAAGCCCGGCAGCACCAAGCCGGTGCCGACCGACGCGAAGCGGGTGTGCAAGATCCCGCTCGACGCCACCACGAGGCAAGACGTGGTGAAGGTGCGCTTCTTCGCCGAGGGCGGCGCGGCACCCAAGGACCAAGAGCTGAGGCCCACGGTGCAGAGCCTGCCGCGCCCGGCCTTTGCGTTCTCGTATCAGGTGGCCGACAGCCGCTCGGCCAACGGCGACGGCCAGGTGCAGCGCGGGGAAGGCGTCACCGTCTTCTTGACGGTGAAGAACGTCGGCACCGGCAAGTCTTACGAGACCCAGGCCAACATCCGCAACCTGACGGGTGACGGTCTGTACCTGCGCGGCGGGCGCTTCGAGCTGCCCAGCATGAACCCCGGCGACACGCGCGAGGTGGCTTTCACCTTCGACGTGCTGGACGGCCTGACCGACAACTTCGCGAAGCTCGAGATGAGCATTGCCGACCGCGACCTGCGGGTGGTGACCAGCGAGAAGATCGTGATCCCGGTCACGCGCGCCGGCGTGTTCATCAACCAGGCCTCGGGCAAGGTCAGCGTGGAGCAGCCGGCCCAGGTGCGCGGCCAGCCGCAGGCCAGTGTCGCGGTGGTGGGCGAGCTGGCCAAGGGCTCGGTGGTCGACCGCCTGGGCACCTTCGCCGGCTTCACCAAGGTGCGCATCGACGGCGACCGGTTCGGGTTCGTCGAGACCTCGGCTCTGAAAGACGGCGCCGGTGCCGGCAAGCCGACCTTCAAGCCGCACCTCACCCACTCACCGCCGCTGATCACGCTCGAGCCGGCGGGCTTGGCCATGCGCGGCGACAAGGTGAAGATCGAGGGCACGGCCACGGACGGCGACCGCGTGCTCGACGTCTACGTCTTCGTGGGCGCGCACAAGGTCTTCTACCAGTCCAATCGAAAGGGCACCGACCCGCTGAAGCTCAAGTTCGGCTTCGACGCAGCGCTCAACCCCGGCATGAACGTGGTCACGGTGGTCGCCCGTGAGAACGAGGACACCGCCAGCCGGCACACCATCGTGGTGCGGCGCGACGGCCCGGGCGGCGAGGCGCTCTCGACGCCGAAGGGTGAAGAGTTCGCCGCCGACTGGGAGTTCGTGGGCGGCGAGTAATTCAGCCGTCGGCGGGCGCCTCGGGCGGGCGGGCGCGCCGTCGCTTCTGGTAGGCCACCAGCTGCTGCAAGCCCACCAGGGCCGCGGCAACGATCGTGCTCTCGACCAGGTGGCGAGAGAAGAACGCGAGAACTGGCTGCGTCCAGTTGGCAATGGCCTCGCCGAACAGCACGGTCAGCGTCATCCACGTGGCCTGGCCGAAGACGCCGGCCAGCACCACCCAGCGGAAGCGCGCCCGTGATGCGCCCGCCAGGACACCGATCGACGGCAGCGGCACCACGAACACCAGGACCATGCCGAAGCGCGCGAAGGCGCGCTCGAAGAAACGGATGATGCGCGCGAAGCGCGGGACGCGCTGCTCGGCCCAGCGCACCGCGGCCTCGCCATACATCGAGCCCAGGCCGTAGCCCGCGACGATACCCAACAGGCGGCGCAGCGTGCCGACCACCACCAAGAGCACGGGCGCAACACCGGCGGTGGCCAGCACCACGTGACGCCCCTCGGGAGAAATCGCCACCAAGAACAGCGGGTGCCGCACCACCAGATAGGGTGAGAGCGCCGTGCCCACGGCGTTGCCGATGGCCAGGAGCGCGATCAGCGCGAACACCCCGTGGCGCAGGCGAGGAGAGACACCCGCGAGGGTGGTGAGGATCGACAACTACCAGAAGGCGGAGCGTGACGAAGCCGAGCGGCTGGTGAAGGAAGCCACGGCTCTGCGTGTCAACGTGGGTGCCGACGTGTTCGACCGC
>JABWBJ010000485.1 GCA_013360595.1 Gemmatimonadaceae bacterium
TTCTCGACCGCGCTCGTGCGGGGCCTGGCCGAGGCGGTCGGGCGCACGCTCCGCCCCGGCGACGAGGTCATCGTCTCGCGCTGCGATCACGAGGCGAACGTCGGCCCCTGGATGCGCCTCGCGGAGCGGGGCGTCGTGATCAAGCCGTGGCGCGTGGACCCCGACGCGCTGGAGCTCCGCGCCGAGGATCTCGATCGCCTGCTCACCGACCGGACCCGGCTCGTGGCGTTCACGCACGCGTCGAACGTCATCGGCACGATCCACCCCGTCGCCGAGCTGACCCGCCTCGCCCACGCCGCCGGCGCCCGGGTCTGCGTCGACGGCGTCGCGTTCGCCCCCCACGGCGAGGTCGATGTGCAAGCGCTCGGCGCCGATTATTACGTGTTCAGCCTCTACAAGGTTTATGGCCCGCACCAGGCGGTCCTCGTCGGCGAGCACGAGGCGCTGCGCGCGCTGCCCGGCCTCAACCATTTCTTCATCGGCGAGGATCAGGTCCCCTACAAGCTCCAGCCCGGCGGCGTCAGTTACGAGCTCGCCTGGGGATCCGCGGGGATCGTCGATTACTTCGAGGACCTCGGTCGCCGCGCTGATCCGGCGCTGGCGGGGCGCGGGGCCCTGCAGCGAGCATACGAGGAGATCGCGGCGCACGAGGCGGTGCTCCAGGAGCGGTTGCTCTCGTTCCTGCGGGATCGCCGCGGCGTGCGCATCATCGGCCGGCGCGACGGCGACCGGACCCGGCGCGTGCCGACCGTGAGCTTCGTGTCCGCTCAGCGCGCCCCGGAGGAGATCGTGCGCGCGATCGATCCACACCGGATCGGTATCCGCCACGGTGATTTCTATGCGCGGCGCCTCGCCGAGGACCTCGGCCTCGCCACGCGAGGCGGGGTCGTGCGGGTCTCCATGGTGCATTACAACACGCTGGAGGAGATCGACCGGCTCATCCTCCATCTGGACGCGGCGCTCGGCTGATCTGAGCGGAATCGGAATCGGAATCGGAATCGGAATCGGAATCGGAAACCGACGCGCTTATCCGCGCGGCGACAGCTCGATGATCAGCCCGGCGCTCCAGCCATACTTCGCGTCCATGAGGGATCGTACGGCGCTTGCAAGCTCTGGTTCGTCGCGTTCGCTCACGACGCGGCCAGTGGCGCGCGTGGGGGGCAGCGCCGCCGTGGGATCGGCGCGCGTGCCGACGCTGAAAATCACCTCCGGGTCATGCTGAATGTTCTTTACCCAGTTGGACTCCTCGCGGCGCTCGGAGATCATGTAATGGCAGCCGGCCCGCTCCACGTACCAGATCTCGATCCGGCGCGGCTCGCCTGATGTCCTGCCCGTGGTGGTGAGATAGAGGAAATTCTCTGCCATCTCTGCCGCTCCCGTTTCCGTTTCCGTTTCCGTTTCCGTTTCCGTTTCCGTTTCCGTTTCCGTTTCCGTTTCCGTTTCCGTTTCCGTTTCCGCTGGCTACGTGCGGTGCTTCGCCCGGAGCAGCCGGCCGAATCGCGTCTCTCCGTATCCTGGCGCGAAGGTCCCGTCGTCGAAAGCAATCCGGCCGCCGATCACCACCGTGCGGACCACGCCGTCGGTGCGCTTCACCATCCGCATGGTCCCGCCGAGCCGGGGGTCCACCAGCTCGATCGGCTCCCCCAGCCCGCTCTTCAGCCGCTCCGGATCGATCACCACCACGTCCGCGCGCGCCAGGCCCGGCCTGGCGGTCACGTCGCCGCCGGACGGCGTGCACTGACCGCCGTTGCCCAGGATCGGCAATGCCTGCGCGGATTGGAACGTGTCTGCGGTGGTCATCCCCATGACCTGGCTGCACATGGCGCCCCCCTGGATGGGCTGCGACTCGCCAGCCGTGCAGCTCGCGTCCGTGAAGAGCTTGACGGAGGTCGCGCTGCAGGTGGCGCCCGTGAACTCGCAGGTGCAGGGCGCGCACGTCACCGGGGGCAGCACCGCGCCGTTCCCGGCATCCCACGCGAGGGCCCACTGCGCCGGGCAATCGGGCGACGCCACGTCTCCCGCGAAGAAGGCCACCGGCCCCATCCAGTCGACCGGCGGCTCGGCGAC
>JABWBJ010000042.1 GCA_013360595.1 Gemmatimonadaceae bacterium
CAGCCTCAGCGCCGGCCAGCGCGGATCGTCCCGAACCGACCGGTCCGCTCCGGGGCGGCTCGGGGCCCACGCGTGGCGCCCAGCCCACCTTCGGTGACCCGCGCGTCTGGCCGGGCGATCCGGAGTTCATCTACGCGCCCAAGACCGACAAGGAGCGGCTCGATTCCGCGCTCGTCACCACGCTGCGCCGGTACCAGGATTCGGTCGCCGCGCACGCCTACCAGCCTAACAAGTTCGATCGGGGTGACTGGACCTTCGAGCGCAACGGGCAGAAGTACGGCATCGACCAGCAGTTCATCCGGCTCGGCAAGTTCTCGATTCCGACCGCGCTCCTGGCCATGCTTCCGCTGAATCAGATGCAGGGCAACCCGATCGCCGCCGAGCGGTACCGGAGCGCCGCCTACATGCGCGCCGACATCCTGTACCACGCCCAGGCCGCCATGAACGAGGAGGAGTTCCGCAAGGCGGTCAAGGCGATCCGCGACCGCAAGCAGCGCGAGCATCGCGCCGGTAGCCGGCCGGCGCCGCGCCCTCAGGGCCCCCTCGTCTCGCCGGGCGAGAGGCCGCCCGAATAGACCGCAGCGCGCCATGGCGAGCGAGAGGCGGGTTCACCGCGCCTCGGTCGCCCGTTCCCGGTCTTCGGTCTCCCGTTCCCTGACCACTCCCGCGACCGTCCCCACGATCGCGTAATCGTCGTCCGGCCCCAGCACGAGATCCGTGCCATTGGCTCGCCCGGGGTGCAGCGCCACCTCCGCTCCACGGTGGACCACGAGCCTGACGAGCGTTTCGCCGCCCACGCGCGCCACGACGGCGTCGCCGTCCCGGGCGCGCGCAGCCGGATCGACGAGCACCAGGTCGCCGGCGCGAATCCCGCGGTCCGACAGGCCGTCATCGGCCACCTGAACCAGGAACGCATCGTCCGCGGGAACGAGCGTGCGGTCCATCGCCAGGTAGCGCTCGGGCTCGGACACCCCGTTCTCCATGCTGGGCGTCTCGAGCCGGCGGTAGAGCGGCACGGGCTGCGCATTCCCTACCGCCGGGAAGCCGAGGAGCCTGAGCCCGCGCGAACGCCCGCCCTGGCGCTCGACGTACCCCTTCAGGGCGAGCGACTGCAGGATGTCCGCCACGGTCCGCGTGGACCTGATCCGGAAGCGGCGCGCGATCTCGCGCACGCTCGGCTGGTACGTGTGCTCCGCGAGGAAGTCGATCAGGTAGTGGTAGACGCGCCGTTCCTGGTCGGTCAGCGAGGCGGGCATGTGTCGGGCAGAAGGGAGACGAAGCGCGAGAGCATTCCGGCGCGCGGCGACTCGCCGGCGTCTTGCCCGTCTCTCGTCTCACGCCTGAAATGCACCCGCGCCCCGGGCGCGTCAATCCGCGCGCAGGAAGTCGATCGCCGCCCTGATCCGTGCGAGGGAGCGCTCGCGGCCCAGGACCGACAGCACATCGAAGATCCCGGGACTCGCCAGTTGGCCGACCAGCGCCACCCGCAGCGGCTGGAACACCTTCCCGGTCGAGACGCCGAGTTCCTCCGAGAGCTTCCGCAGGGCCTCTTCCAGGACCGGCGCGTTCCACGCGGTCTCGGACAGGCGGGCGTGAACGGCGGCCAGCGTGTCGGCCGACGCCGCACGGTCCTTCCAGTGTTTGGCGACAGCATCGGCGTCGTATTGCGCGCCGTCGGCGAAGTACGTCGCGGCCTGCCGGACGATGTCGTGCGTGGTCCGGGCGCGCACCCGCAACAGGTCGAGGAGGTGCAGCCACCAGTCGCGCCTGGCCTCGAGTTCCTCCGCCGCGGCCAGCCCTGCCTGGATCACGAGGGGGCGGACGATCGGGTCGAGCTCGGCAGCGCTGGTGCGGCTCAGGTGCTGTCCGTTCATCCACTCCAGCTTCTTCGGGTCGAAGATCGACGCCTTGGCGAGCAGGCCGTCGGCGCTGAACAGCTCGATCATCTCGGCCATCGTCATCACCTCGCGGTCGCCACCGGGGGACCAGCCGAGGAGGGCGAGGAAATTGTTCATGGCCGAGGGAAGGATGCCGAGGTGCTGGTAGTCGCCGACGGCGGTGGCGCCGTGCCGCTTGCTGAGCTTCCGGCCGTCCATCCCGTGGATCATGGGCAGGTGGGCAAAGCGTGGCAGCTCGGCCCCCAGGGCCCGGTACAGCATGATCTGCTTGGGGGTGTTGGAGATGTGGTCGTCGCCCCGCATGACCAGGGTGATCCGCATGGCGACGTCATCCGAAACGACGGCGAAGTTGTACACCGGCGACCCGTCGGACCGCAGGATCACGAAGTCATCGATGTCCCGGTTGGGGAAGGTGATCGTCCCGTGCACCAGGTCGTCCCAGGACGTCTCGCCGTCAGGGACCCGGAAGCGGATGGCGTACGGGTCGCCGCGCTCGAGGCGGCGCTTGACGTCATCAGGCGGCAGCTCGGCGAGCCGCCGATCGAACCGGAACGCTTCGCCCCGTGCCTCCGCTTCCTTCCGGAGTCGGTCGAGCTGCTCGGGGGGCGTGAAGTCTCGATAGGCGTGCCCCAATGCCAGCAACTGCCGGGCATCGGCCTGATGGCGCTCGACGTTGGCGCCCTGGTGCGTGACCTCCTCGTCCCAGGTGAGGCCAAGCCAGCGCAACCCCTCGAAGATGGCGCGGGTGCTTTCCTCGGTGCTGCGCGCCTGGTCCGTGTCCTCGATGCGCAGCAGGAACTGGCCGCCATAACGACGGACGTAGAGCCAGTTGAAGAGCGCCGTGCGGGCGCCCCCGACGTGCAGGTAACCGGTTGGCGAGGGCGCGAAACGGAGGCGGTTCGACACGGGGTTCGGGGACAGGGAAACGGGAGACGAGCGCCCGGCCGGCTCCTCGCCGCGTCCCGGCGCCCGTCTCCCGTCGGGTCTTCAGCGGAGACGGAGGGATTCGAACCCTCGATACAGGTGTAAGCCCGTATAACGGTTTAGCAAACCGCCGCCTTCAGCCTCTCGGCCACGTCTCCAGGCCGCCACGGAGTGCGGTGGCGGGGTTGAGAATCGTATCGGTACGAGGGGTGGACCGCAACACTCGTGAATCTGGCGGTGTCCAATTGCCGTTTGGCCTGACGTCGCGTCTCGATGAGTCGTCGTTTGTGACTTCACCCCGTCCCCTGAAACCGTATGTCTGTGCCTCGTTGGCTGTGCACCTTCCTCGCTGCGGCGCTGGTCGTCGCCACTCCCGCCGCCGGCCAGAACCCGGCCCCGGCCGCGGCAGCGGCGGATGACCTGCCGAGGGTCTTCCTCGACTGCCAGGCCAACGGGTGCGACGATGATTTCCTTCGGACGGAGCTCACCTGGCTGAACTTCGTCCGCGACCGGACCCTCGCGCGGGTGCACATCCTGGCCACGAGCCAATCGACCGGCTCCGGCGGCAGCGAGATCACGGTGGCGTTCATCGGCCTTGGCGCGGACAGTGCCCGTGTCGACACGATCGTGGAGGTCTCGCCGCAGGGCGACACCTTCGATGAGCGGCGAGTTCTGGTGCGCCGGATCGTCTCGCAGGGGATGATGCGATTCGTGGCTGGTACGCCGCTCGCGGCGCGGCTGAGCGTGACGTACCGGGCGCCGACCGGGGCCCAGGCGGCGGCGACGCGGGGCGCGCGCGACCCGTGGAACCTGTGGGTGTTCCGTGTGTCGGGCGGAGGGTTCTTCAATGGGGAGGAGCGATACAAGTTCGTCAACACGAGCGGTTCCGTCCGCGCATCCCGGGTGACCGCGGCGTCGAAGCTCGAGCTCTCGATCCATGCCAACCGGAACCAGGAGCGGTACACGCTGTCCGATGGCGAAGTGCTGACCACCAGGCGCCGCAATGCAAATGCGTCGACGCTCCTCGTCCGCAGCCTCAACGATCACTGGTCCGCCGGCGTGCAACTCAATGGCGCTTCGTCGATCTCCTCCAATCTGGGGCTTGGCACGCGCATCGGTCCCGCGGTCGAGTTCGACCTGTTCCCGTACAGCCAGTCCACGCGCCGGCAGCTGATCGTTCGGTACAGCGTCGGCGTGAAGTCGCTGCGGTACGACTCACTCACGATCTACGACAAGCTGCGCGAGACCAAGCCGGATCACCGCCTCGTCATCGCGTCCGAGGCCACGCAGCCGTGGGGGAACGTGTACGGAAGCATGACGGCGAGCCAGTATCTCGATTCGCCGAAGCACTACCGGCTCGACGGCTTCGCCAGCGTCGGCTGGCGGATCGTCCGCGGACTGAACCTCAACTTCGAAGTCGGCTACAGCAGGCTGCGCGATCAGTTGAACCTCAAGCGCGGAACGGCGAGCGAGGAGGAAGTGCTGCTCCGGCTCCGGCAGCTGGCGACCGGGTACTACTACTTCGGCAACATCAACGTCAGCTACACGTTCGGTTCGGTCTTCCAGAATGTGGTCAACCCGCGCTTCACGCAGAGCATCGGTAACTTTTTCTTCTGATCGGGCGTCTACCGGCTGGAGACGCTGGGCCGTGACCCGAGCCTGACGGCCCGGGGGACCATGGCGGTGGGCGCGTGGTGACAACAGGAGCCACGGGTCAGGGACCGGTGATTATGGGCGAAGGCCGATCACCGGACCCTGGTCCGTGGCTCTTTTCAGTGCATTCCACCCTGCCACGCGGCGCGCCGGGCGGGTAGCGTACGGGCATGAGCGCCACGACGCAGCCGGTCCCAGCCACCGCGTCCGCTCCGGCCGACGCGCCACACCTCGCCAATCCGGACGAGAACCCGTCCTTCATCAAGGGTCTGTTCCTCGGCGAGATCCGCGAGCGCCTGGTGTTCCCGTTCCCGGCGATGTCGGCCGAGGAGCGGGAGAGCCTGGCGATGGTCCTCGACTCGTTCCGATCGTTCGCCGCCGAGCACGTGGATCCGGCCAGGAACGACCGCGAGGGGCGATTCCCGGAGTCCATGCGCGAGGCCTTCCACGCCCTCGGCTTCATGGGGGTGAACATCCCGGAGGCGTACGGCGGGTTCGGCGCGTCGACGAAGGTCTTCACCCGGGTGTTCGGGGAGATCGGGGGCACGGACCCGGCGCTGGCCGTGTACTTCGGCGCCCATCAGTCCATCGGGTGCAAGGGGATCATCCTGTTCGGCACCGAGGCGCAGAAGCAGCGGTGGCTGCCGCGCTGTGCCACCGGCGAGCTCGTCGCCGCCTTCTGCCTGACCGAGCCGGGCTCGGGATCGGATGCGCAGGCGATGGCGGCCCGCGCCGTCCTGAGCGACGACGGGACGCACTACGTGCTCAACGGCACCAAGATCTGGATCTCCAACGCCGGCTACGCGGGGCTCTTCACGGTCTTCGCGAAGGTGCCCGACGTGGTGGATGGAAAGAAGAAGGACCGCGTGACGGCGTTCGTGGTGGAGGCGGCCGGTGGCGGCGTGCGGTTAGGCAAGCTCGAGGAGAAGATGGGGATCAAGGCGTCGGACACGCGCGCCGTCTTCTTCGAGAACGTGCGGGTGCCGGTGGAGAACCGGCTCGGCGAGGTGGGGCAGGGGTTCAGGATCGCGCTCGAGGTGCTGAACTCGGGGCGGCTCGGCCTGTCGGCGGGGTCGGCGCGGGGGACGCGGCGGATCATGAACGAGGCGATCGCGTACGCGGCCCAGCGCGAGCAGTTCGGCCGGCCGATCGCGTCGTTCGAGATGATCCGGCGCAAGATCGCGCTCCTGGCCGCCGACTGTTATGCGGCCGAGGCGGCGGTGATGCTGACGGCGTCGATGGTGGACCAGGGCGGGATCGACTATTCGCTGGAAACCGCGACGTGCAAGGTGTTCGCGTCGGAGATGGGGTATCGGGCGACGCATGAGGCGCTGCAGATCGCCGGCGGCATCGGGTACTCGAAGGAGTTCCCGTACGAACAGGCGGTGCGCGACTCGCGCATCATGCTGATCTTCGAGGGGACCAACGAGATTCTGCGGGCCCTCGTGGCGCTGATGGGACTGCAGCAGCCGGGCGAGCGGCTCAGGGAACTGGGGAAGGCGCTGCAGGACCCGATTCACCGGCTGGGGGCGATCGGGAGCTATCTGGCCGGCCGGGCCAGGAGCACGCTCGATCGGCCGGACTTCACGAAGGTGCACCAGGCGCTCGAGGACGAGGCGGAGCTGGTGGCGGACCAGGTGTACGATCTGGGGCGCGCGGTGGAACGCTCGCTCCGCCGGCACGGGAAGAAGATCATGGAGCGGCAGTACGTGCAGGAGCGGCTGGCGAACGCGGCGATGGACCTGTTCCTGGCGACGGCCACGCTCTCGCGCGCGACGTCGGAGCTCGAGGCGGCGGGTGGCGATGAGGCGAAGGTGCAGAACGAGCTGGACTGCGCGCGGGTCTTCGTTCACGCCGCCTATCGGCGTGCGAGGCGGAACCTCAGGGCGCTCCGGAACAACCAGGACAAGCGGATCGACGCGATCGCGCAGCGAGCGGTGGAGCGGAAGGACCTGGCGCCGGAGTCACCGACCGACCGCTGAGGACCGCCACTCGTCGGTCAGCGTTCGGCGCTCGGCGCTCAGTGCTCAGCGGAGGGCACAGGACTCGAACCTGTAAGCGCATCTCTGCGCGGCGGTTTTCAAGACCGCTGCCTTACCAATTAGGACTAGCCCTCCCGACTGTAAGATCGCCGCGGCCTGAACCGGCGCGCAACGGAAAGGGGCGCGCGCCACGACTTTCGTGCCGCGACGGGAACTGCGGTCGGCGCGGACCCGGCTCTCGGCAGCGGCGAGTTGGAACGGCTCCAGCCCCAGCTCCAGCTCCAGCCCCAGCCCCAGCCCCAGCTCCAGCCCCAGCCCCAGCCCCAGCTGGGTGCACGCAGCTCTCGGCACTCGGCCACCAGCTCAAGCCCCAGCAGCCAGCGGCAGCCCCAGCAGGAAGCCACCAGCAACCAGCTACTTCTTCGCCGGTGCGGTCCCCCCCGGCACAGGCACCCTGGCCGCGGTATCACCGGTGGGCGGTGGCGGAATGAGCGGCTGTGCGTTCCGCTGATTGACGAAGCTGAAGAACTCGTCGATCCGAGCGGCGCGAGCCACCTGTTCCGTCTTTGCCATCACGGCCCGGGCGCCGGCGGTGTCCCCCTGGCTCTCCAGCGCCTCGGCCAGGATCAGCCCCGAGTTCACGTACAGGGCGGGAATCCCGACGGACGCGCGGTCGGGCCACCCGCCTTTCGTGACCAGCGCCGTGTGGCCCTCGAAGATGTCGTTCCAGAGCGCCTTTGACCGTGGCAGGTCGACCCAGCCCTCGCCGGGCACCAGCAGCGTGTCGCGCCCCGGCGTGGGTACGTCCGGCAGCAGTTTGCGCGCCAGCCCGTGCATGACGAGGTACGGCCCGAAGCCCAGTTCGTGGCCGTATCCGCCAGACGTGCGCGCAAAGTACACCGGACGGTCCGGGTTGTCGCGGATCATGAGCAGCACCGCGTAGTCGGCCTTCGTGTACACGCGCGGCGGAATGATCGCGCGGATCGTTCCAGCGGTGAACAGCACGGTGTCGGGGTTCTGCTCGGCCAGCGGCAGCGAGTCCGCTTCGTCCAGCGTCAGGCGGAGCGGCGGGTTCGAGGGCCTGGTCCACTGGCGGTCGCGGTAGATCGCCGGCCCCTTCGCCGCATCGTACTCCCGGATGGGCGACCGGATCAGCTGGCGCACGTACCAGTCGGTGTTCAGCAGCGAGGTATTCGCGATCACCACGTCCTGCCGGATGCCCTCCACTTCCTGCGCGTACCAGAGCGGGAACGTGTCGTTGTCGCCGACGGTGACCAGAATCCCGTACGGTTCCACCGAATTCAGCAGGTCGTGGGCGAAGTCGCGCGTGCTCGTGTCGTTATGCCGCGTGGCCGCGCTCCAGTTGCTGACCAGCGGCACGAACGCCAGCGCCAGCACGGGAGACGCCATCGCCCAGCTCCGGCGCGCGGGCAGGTTCAGCGTCTGTTTGCCGAGCTTGACGGCCTGCGTGCCCACCATGGCCGCGACCGACTCCCAGACGAACACCAGTCCCAGCGCCGCCCAGACGCTCCAGGCCGAGAAGCTCCAGAGGAAGAAGTAGTCGCGGTCACGGACTTCGCGGTCCACGGTCTCGCCGAGGTTCAGCGCCTGGGAGTGCCCGTACTTGAAGTTCAGGTAGAAGATCAGGAGGAGCGTCAGCGTCGCCATCAGCGGGCCGAAGAACCAGAAACTTCGTCGGTCTCGCTGGTAGTGAACCCATCCGCCGAACAGGCCGAGGACGAGGAAGATCGCGGCCAGCACCGACTGCAGCGCCTGGTTCTCCAGGTAGGCGTCGCGCAGCCACTGCCACCGGAAGTACAGCCACCACATTCCGATCTGGGCGCCGAACGGCGCCTGGCGTTCCAGGACCGACGGCTTGCCGTACTGCTCGCGATTGAAGTTGTACTTGAACGCGTCCCAGGTTTTGGCGCTGAACGTGCAGCTCCAGGCGAACTCCGTCCGGCAGCCGGTCGGTTCACCCTCGTTGATGGGCGGGAAGTAGGCGGCGCGGATCGGCTGGGTCGCGAACGGCGTCATGCCGAGCACGAGCGCGCCCGCGGCCGCGAGGAGGAGCCGCCAGCGGAAGAACGTCGCCGGACGCCTGACGAGGATCGCCATCGCCACGGCCGGCCCCGGGATGGCGCCGGCCATGTGATTCGAGTACCCGAGGCCGATCAGGTAGGCGATCAGGATCAGGAACTTGTCGGCCCTCGGGCCGTCGGGTTCGTCGCACCAGCGGACCGTGAGCCAGGCGATGATCGCCACGCCGACCAGGGACACGGTATACACCTTCTCGTTGACGACGGCCTGGCTCCAGACGGTGAAGGCCGTCGCTCCGATGAGCGCCGCCAGGGCGCCGCCGACGACGCGTTGCCAGCGCTCGGCCAGCCAGCTCACGAGGACGCGCTCGGTGATCAGGAACCAGAATCCGGCCGACACCGAGGCGCAGACGGCGGCCAGCAGGTTCACCCACATGGCGGGATTGCCGCCGGGCAGGATCGAGAAGACACGCCCGACGAGGACGAAGAACGGATTCCCCGGCGGGTGCGGGAGCCCAACGACGTAGGCGGCCGCGATATACTCGCTGGTGTCCCACATCGCGGTGGACGGCCCGAGCGTGATGATGTACAGCAGCAGCACGAGGCCGGCCGCGATGGCCGCTGCCCGGTACGACGGGCGGTAGTCCAGGTCGGTCGTCGAGGGTGCGCTCATTCCGGGGACGGAGGAGGTACGGCCGTTTGGTCACCGGACCGGACTCGGACGTTGCCGAAGCCGGGCGGGGCCGGCGCGAAAGATGGTATGGGGCGCGGGCCTTTGACAGCCGGTGGCTGGTGGCTGGTGGCTGCCTGCTGGGGCTGCCACTGGGTGCTGGTGCTGGTGCTGGGTGCTGAGTGGCGAGTGCTGCTGCTGGGTGCTGGTGCTGGTGCTGGTGCTGGGTGCTGAGTGCCGAGTGCTGCTGCTGGGTGCTGGTGCTGGTGCTGGTGCTGATGCTGATGCTGGTGCTGCTGGCGCTGGTGCTCCTGCTGCTGGGTGCTGGAGCTGGTACTGGTACTGGTACTGGTACTGGTGCTGGTACTAGTGCTGCCGTTGCTGGATTCCTCACCCTCTGCTGCGACGTGACGTGGTGTGGGTGACGTGAGGACCGCGGATCCGTTCCGCAAACGCAGGAGCAGAGGCGGATGGATAGCACGCGGGGCCCGCACTCGCCGTGTGGAGGTCCAGGCAGCAGACGTCGGACACGATCTCGCCAGCCGACGACCCTGCGGCACGGCGGGCCAGCAACCAGTTCACATCCACCAGGTGATCGTGCCCAGCCCCAGCTCCAGCTCCAGCCCCAGCCCCAGCCCCAGCCCCAGCTCCAGCTCCAGCCCCAGCTCCAGCCCCCAGCAGCAGCCCTCGGCACTCAGCACCCAGCACCAGCCCCAGCACCCAGTGGCAGCCCCAGCAGGCAGCCACCAGCCACCAGCTGTGTCAGTGTCGGAACATCCTTCTCCCCGTAAAGACCATAGCGAGGCCCCGCTCGTTCGCGGCCGCGATGACGTCCTGGTCACGGACCGACCCCCCCGGCTGGATGATCGCCGTCACCCCCGCGTCGGCGGCCTGCTCCACCCCGTCGCGGAACGGGAAGAAGGCGTCGGACGCCAGACCCGCGCCCCGCGGATCGTGACCCGCCGCTCTCGCCTTGTGCACCGCCATGAACGCGGCGTCCACGCGCGACATCTGCCCTGCGCCGATGCCGATGGTCGCCCGATCCCTCGTCAGGACGATGGCGTTCGACTTCACGCTGGCCACGGCGCGCCAGGCGAACGTCAGATTCGCCATCTCCGCGTCGCTCGGGGCACGCTCGGTGACGACCTGCCAGGCTGCCGCATCGAATGACACGACCGGTCGATCCTGCACCAGCCACCCGCCGCGCACGCGCTTCACGTCGGGCGAGTCCGCCGGCCACGCCGCCGTCCCCTCGAGCACCCGCAGGTTCTTCCTGCGCCCGAGCATCTCGACCGCCTCCGCCGTGAACGACGGCGCCACGATGCATTCCACGAACAGCGACGAGATCGCCTCGGCCGCGACCGCGTCGACCGGCACCGTGAACGCGATCACCGAGCCGAATGCCGACACCGGGTCACAGGCCAGCGCCCGCTGATACGCGTCGAGCGCGTTGGCTCCGACCGCGATCCCGCACGGGGTCGTGTGCTTGACGATCGCGCAGCACGCGTCGCCGGCAAACGGCTCCGCGGCCAGCAGCGCGCCTTCCAGGTCGAGCAGGTTGTTGAACGAGAGCTCCTTGCCGCCCCGCTGCCTCAGGGCCGCCAGGCCCCGTCCGTCCTCGGCGTAGAACGCCGCCGCCTGCTCCGGGTTCTCACCGTACCGCAGCTGCTGCACGCGGCGGCCGGTGAGCGCCAGCGATTCCGGGAAACGCTCGCCGCGCTGCGCAGCGAACCAGGACGCGATGGCCGCGTCGTAGGCCGCCGTGTGGGCGAAGACCTTCTCGGCCAGCCGACGGCGAAGCGGCGCTCCGTCGCCTCCGCCGCGGAGCGCCTCCAGCACCGCCGGATAGTCGGACGGATCGACCACGGCCCACACCGACGCGTGGTTCTTGGCCGCGGACCGGAGCATCGATGGCCCGCCGATGTCGATCTGCTCCACGACGTCCTCGAACGACACGTCCGGACGCGACGCCGTCTCGCGAAACGGATACAGGTTGACGGCCACGAGGTCGATGGCGCCGATCCCCTGGGCGGCGATCGCCGCCATGTGCTCGGGCAGATCACGGCGCGCGAGCAGCCCACCGTGCACCGCCGGGTGCAGCGTCTTCACGCGACCGTGCAGCATTTCCGGGAACCCGGTGACGGTTTCGACGTCGCGCACCGCGAGCCCGGCCGCCGTCAGCGCCCGGGCCGTGCCCCCGGTGGACACCAGCGACCAGCCGTGCGACGACAGCGCGCGCGCGAATTCGACGACGCCGTCCTTGTGGTAGACGGACAGCAGAGCGGTAGGCATTACACGAGTTGAGCGGTGAGTGTCGGGAGTTGGAAGGGGTGGAGCGTGCGGAGGGCATCGGGTGCGTACGTCACGCGGCCGTCGTCGCCCAGCGTCACGAGGCCCGCGGCCACGGCCTCGACGGCGCGCGGATAGAGCTGATGCTCCACCGCGAGCACGCGCGCCGCGAGCGACGACGCCGTGTCGTCGGGCAGAACGGCGACCGGCCA